>JBJEWY010000072.1:0-7933 GCA_051885305.1 Succinivibrio sp.
CATGGAATGTGGCTTAACTGGAAGGTCTGAAAGTTTATTTCAGACCATTTACATATTTTCACAGATGGTAACGTAATTGTGTGTAAGCTGGAATGACATTAGAGTCTTGGCTTCATCAATGTTACCTGACTTTAAAGCTGGTATCAGTTTGTTGTTATAGATATCAATGTATGCATCAGCAGCCTTCTTGACATTGCCAATTTCTTTAGGAAAACGTTTAGTCTGCAGAGCATCAGCATGGGTTTTAAGAGAGCGGAGCAGATCATAGGCTCCACTTAAATCAGACTCTCTGAAATTGCCATCTGCAGTCTTCTCAATCAGCTCATGTGTGAAATGGTGGATCTTGTTGATATCGTCAATGGTGTTGCGTGTTCTTTCATAACGCTGGCTTAAAAAGTTCACCTTTGCAGATGCAACATCTTCTGAGGTATTGATAGATCTTATTGATACGAATACTAACAGAATAGTCAGAAGGATTAGTAGACCATAACTTCCAATAAGTTTTTGCTTTAGCGACAACGCTCTCAAGAAACGCTTCATAACATCATTCCTTATGTATTTTGACCAATATGAGCTTGGAAAGTTAATATTGGACTATTTTTTTTATCTGATTTAATCAGTGTCAGGTATTTGCATTGGCGTTAAATATCACTGAACACACAGTTTTATCTTATTTAGTTTATTATTATTTTGCAAATTAGAGAGTGAATATGATGCAATAAACAATTAACCCCGATAAGTGTATTGATTTGTGTATATTTTATTAGTAGTAGTAATTCTTATTAGATAATAAACCACTTATTTACTAAGTAATATGTGTGTTTGTTTATTCACTTAAATAATGGCCTTTAGAAGCTAATAAAGGTTAATATTGTGTAGTTTTCTTAATGGATAGTCTATGCTAAGAATTTCATTCAAATGTCATTTATGTGAATAGCCTCACGTGTTTTGTCTCATATTAACAGCTCTGATTGGGATTTATGATTGGTGAATATTGAATCAGATTCTATCGTTGATAAAAAAATTGAGATCATCTCCTTTTTGTGGCTTAACACCTTGAAAAACAAAGGAGAGCCAAAAGGCTCCCCTAAATCAGTAAAGCTTACTATAGTGGATGTCCAGTTAAATTTTAAAGCTAGTCACTATTTCAAGTAGTCTGTTTATCTGAACAGTTGAATCTTTAAGATCTCCGTTAATTGACTCAATGGATGCGGCCAGTTTCTTTGAACCGTCTGTAATTCCCTTCATGTTACTTGAGATCTCAGATGTTGCTGTGGTCTGCTGTTCTGCTGCAGTAGCAATCTGTGTGATCTGTCCAGAAACCTCGTTAACCTTGGTGGTAAGAGCACTTAGAATTTGTTCAATTGACTGTGAATCATTTGAGAGAGAATCCATTACCTCAACTGATGACTGCATGGCTTCGTCTGCATTTTTAGCTTCATTCTGAACCTGAGTTACCATTTTGGTAATTTCAGCTGTTGATGCTGAGGTTCTTGATGCAAGTGCTCTGACTTCATCTGCTACAACAGCAAAGCCTTTACCTGCTTCTCCTGCTCTTGCAGCCTCAATTGCAGCATTCAGAGCAAGAAGGTTTGTCTGATCTGCAATATCATCAATGGTCTGAACGATGGTTCCAATCTTTGTTGCCTGCTCGGTTAAGCCCTGAACAATGATGGCATCGTTTTTAGATTTTCTTACCTGTTCCTCTATCTTGTAGATGATGTTGCGAACCATGCTGGCTCCATCATTAGTTGAAGTTGCTGACTCTTCTGCTGTAGCTGATGCGTGAGTACAGTTCTGGGCAATATCTGTTGTGGTTGAAACCATTTCATCTGATGCTGCAGCTACAGTCAAAGCTCTGTTCTGATTGTCAGCTGCTGTGTCGTTGATTTTGTCAGATGAGTCAGCTAGTTCATCTATTACCTTTCCAAGATTGTTTGAAACTTCAATTATTGATGAGATGTTGCTCTTCCAGCTAAGTCTCATATCTTCCATACTCTGAACTAGAGGTTTGAATTCGTCACTACGTTTTGTGTCAATCTCAACTCTAAGATCACCAGATGCGAGAATTTTAGCTTTTGATGCAATGTTTTTTATTACATTGCTTATGGATTTAGGCATGAAGATGGTAATCAGGATCATGATAATGATCTGACCTGCAGAAAAACCTATGATTGTTGAGATTGTGCTAAGTTTGCTGATCTCTTCCATGGTGGATCTGGCTGTCTTTAACTTATCACCGTTCACATAGGAGATGTTCTGTGAGATAACAACATAATCTTTTGAAAGAGATCCTGCCATAATGATGTTTACAGTAGAGAAATCGCCTGTGTTCTTAGCTTTGTTAAGCTCAGGCACAAGTCTGTTCTGAAAGACCTTGATGTAATCTTTTGCTGATTCTTTTACAGCGCCTATCTCCTTTGGAAAACGCTTCATCTGCAAGGCGTCTGTTGATTTTTTGAGATCGTCAATAAGAGCATATGCATCAGAAATGTCAATCCTGGAACTGATATCAGATCTTGCGTTTTTGACTAATTCCATTGAGTAGAGATGAAGATTATAGGCAGCGTCGATTGCCCTTTTGGTTCTGTCATAACGGGCACAAAGCTCGTCAATTTCGCTTACAGCAGTCTCTTCTGCATTCTGAATAGTCCCAATTTATATGAGTGTTAGTCCCACAGTCAGCAGAATAAGAAAAGAGAAACAACAAACCAGTTTTGTCTTAATAGACCAGGATTGAGTGAATGACATGATTTTTTCCTAATATTTATATTTTGAGTAATACATACCAAACAAAAATTTGGTTTTTTCATAAAATGTGAATGATAGTTATATGTGAAAAATGTGATGAATATCACAAGATAACGATACGGATTAAGTATTGCAAGTTTTTATCAATAAAACAAGAAAAAAATACAAAATAAAGAGTTTTTTCTATGAATATTCTTTATGGGTGCTGGCTTTGGATAAGTATATTAAACAAAATTGAAAATTTTTGAGCTAGAAGTGAAGATTGGACTGATTTAATATCATGATGATGAATAAGAATATGCAGAAGATGACTGTAGGGAGCGAATTTAAAAACATTTGCTCTTTTGCAGTGCCACTTTTTGCAGGCACAATCTTCCAGCTTTTTTACAATATCGCTGATAGCATCATAGTTGGAAATTTTTTAGGAAAGGAATCTCTTGCTGCAGTCGGCTTCAGCTTTTCGGTTATTTTTCTTTTAGTTGCACTGTCTAGCTGCATATCAATGGGTGCCAGTGTTCTTGCTGGCAACTATTTTGGAGCTGAAAAACTTTCAAATATCAAAGCGGTATTTGATACAGCACTGATATCATCTTTTATCGTTTCTGTAGTCGCTGCATCATTGGGGTGCTATTTTACAGACGAGATCCTAAGCTTATTTTCTGTCCCAGATGAAATCAGGAAACTTGCCTCTGTATATCTTTCAATTTCATTTTTAGGCGCGATCCCTTCTTTCTGCTACATGACAATTTGCAGTGTGCTAAGAGGACTAGGCGATGCCAAGGTTCCAACATATATCCTTATAGGTTCAACACTTACAAACATTATTCTTGATCTTGTATTTATCCTTTACTTTAACTATGGAGTTGCAGGTGTCGCGCTTGCAACTGTGATATCACAGAGTCTCTCTTTTGTAGTAGCACTTATCTATATAAGGCACTCATACACTTCACTAGGTTTTTCTCTGTTCATAGCAGTTCCCTCATTTGGGGAATTAAAAAAGATCTTAGCAATAGGCATTCCTGCAATGATGCAGCAGCTTTTTGTGTGTTTTGGTAATTTCATTATTCAGTATCTTATTAACAGCTTTGGTACTGACTGTATGGCTGCCTTTACTGTTGCTGTAAAAATAGACTCAATCTTCATTGTTCCTTCAATGGTGCTCTCTCAGGCACTAATGAACTTTACATCCCAGAATTATGGTGCAGGTCTTATTGGCAGAATAAAGAGGGGATTTAATGTAACACTTTTGATGTCAACGGTGTTTGCGGCGATTTTCTCTTGTGTGATCTTAATGTTCCCTGAATACCTGATCTTAATGTTTACAGATGATACCAGTGTAATTGAGATCACCAAGGGTTACTTTAGAATCGTCTGTGTATTCTATGCTGTCTTCTCTGCAATGCAGGTTCTAAACGGTGTGCTTATGGGACTTAGAAAGTCATTTTCAACCATGGCAGGCTCCGTGATCTCTCTTTGCATGATAAGAGTGCCTCTTGCAGTTGTGCTTTCATCCACATCACTTGTTTACACAGGTATCTGGATGGCAACACCTGTAGGATGGATAGGCGGTGTAATGATTAGAATGTTCTTCTATCTTAGGGCTGTTAAAAATCTTGAAATTAAAGGTGTAGGCAGTCAGATGACAAAGAGTAGCGCAAAAAAAGGTAAAAGCTGATTTATATCGGATTTGATAAATAGTTGCACGAAAAGATGAAAAAATAATTAAAAAATTGTTTGACATATTAAAGAGATGCTTTATAATGTGCCACATCGGATGCGGGAATAGCTCAGTTGGTAGAGCATAACCTTGCCATGGTTAGGGTCGCGAGTTCGAACCTCGTTTCCCGCTCCAATATACGAAGAGAACAGCATAGTCTGTTCTTTTTTTGTTTCTGAAATCAGATCCTTTTTCTTCTCCGCTTGAAATTTCTTGAAGTTGTCCGCATGTAATAGTCAATCAGGAAATATTTTCTCCTTTTTCATGTATAATCTTTCTTTATTGTTTTGATCAATTTACATAAGAAATAAAATGTTTGTCACAACCATTGTTACCAAAATTATCGGCAGTTCAAATCAGAGAACTGTGCGCAGACTTTCCAAGATCGTCAAATCCATAAATGCCTTAGAGCAGAATTACCAGAATCTTAAAGACGAAGAGTTTAAAGATTTAACTTTAAAGTTTAAAGAGCGTGTTCAAAACGGTGAAACTTTAGAGTCCCTTCTTCCTGAAGTATTTGCAGTTGCAAGAGAAGCATCAAAAAGAGCTTTAGGTTTAAGACCTTTTGATGTTCAGCTCATGGGTGGCATTGTTTTAAATGACAACAAGATTGCTGAAATGAAGACTGGTGAAGGTAAGACTCTGACTGCCCTTCTGCCATGCTATCTGAATGCTCTGTCAGGAAAAGGTGTTCATGTAGTTACTGTAAATGATTACCTAGCCCGTCGTGACAGTGACTGGTCAAGACCATTTTATACCATGCTAGGTATGACCGTAGGTGTTAACGTCCCTGGAATGACTCCTGAGCAGAAGCGTGAGGCTTATGCATGTGATGTAACATACGGTACCAACAATGAGTTCGGATTTGATTATCTGCGTGATAACATGGCCTACTCAAAAGCCCAGAAAGTTCAGAGGGAACTGAACTATGCCTTAGTGGATGAGGTTGATTCTGTTCTTATCGACGAGGCCCGTACCCCTCTTATCATTTCAGGTGCTGCAGACAGTGCCGCACATCTGTATCAGGCTGTAGACAAACTTATTCCAGGTCTTGTATTCCAGGAAAAAGAGGACACTGAAACCTATGTTGGAGAAGGTGATTACACTCTTGATTTGAAAGCCAAGCAGGCATATCTGACAGAGAGAGGACAGATCAAGATTGAAGAGTCTTTGGTCAAGACCGGTCTCCTGCATGATGGTGACAAACTGTTCTCATCTGAGAATATTGCTCTGCTGCATCATGTTATGGCTGCCCTAAAGGCTCATACACTGTTCAAGCGTGATGTTGATTACGTTGTCGAAAACGGTGAGGTTTTAATTATTGATGAGCATACTGGTCGTAAGATGGAAGGTCGTCGCTGGTCAGACGGTCTGCATCAGGCAGTAGAGGCTAAAGAAGGTGTTGAAGTTCACTCAGAAAACCAGACCTTGGCTTCAATTACCTTCCAGAACTACTTCCGTATGTACAAGAAACTTGCCGGTATGACTGGTACTGCTGATACTGAAGCATACGAGTTCCAGCAGATCTATGGTTTACAGACTGTTGTTCTTCCAACCAACAGACCTATGATCAGAAAAGACATGGCTGATCTCATCTATTTAAATGAGGATGATAAATACGTAGCCATTGTTGAGGATATCAAGAAGACTATTGCTGAAGGACGTCCTGTTCTCGTTGGTACCATTTCAATTGAGAATTCTGAAAAACTCTCTCGGCTTTTAAATAAACTCAACATCAAGCATCAGGTTTTAAATGCCAAGTTCCATGAGCGCGAAGCATTTATCGTAGCTCAGGCAGGTCGCCCTTCAACTGTGACTATTGCTACCAATATGGCAGGTCGTGGTACCGATATTATTCTAGGTGGCAACCTTAAGGCTGATCTTGAAGCATTAGGGCCAGATGCAACTGAAGAGCAGATCGAAAAGTGCAAAGTATTGTGGCAAGAACGCCATGATGCTGTTCTAAAAGCTGGTGGTCTGCACATCATCGGTTCAGAGCGTCATGAGTCCCGCCGTATTGACAATCAGTTAAGAGGCCGTGCTGGACGTCAGGGTGATCCTGGTTCATCAAGATTCTATCTTTCAATGGATGATAATCTGATGAAGCTGTTTGGTTCTGACAAGCTCAAGAACTTCATGAAACGTATGGGTATGACTGACGGACAGCCATTAGAGCACAAGTTCATTACAAGAGCCATTGAGTCAGCCCAGAGAAAGGTTGAAACCCGTAACTTTGATATCAGAAAGAGCTTGCTTGAGTATGATGATGTTGCAAATGAGCAGCGCAAGGTTATTTATGAGGAGCGTAATGCCCTTTTAGATGGTCAGGATATTTCTGAAACAATTTCCAACATCTTTGAGGATGTGCTAAATGATGTGATTTCAGAACATGTTCCTGAAAATTCTCTTTCAGAGAGCTGGGATCTTGAAGGTTTGGAAAAGCACCTTTCAGGCGTCTTCAATATCAACGCTCCTGTAAGTCAGTGGCTTAAAGATGATGAGAATCTTTTAGAGAGTGATCTTCGTGAAAGAATCATTGAGTTAGGTCGCAAGATGTACAAGGAAAAGTGCGACATCATTGGCGAAGAAAACCAGAAACAGCTTGAAAAGCAGGTAATGTTGCAGTGCATTGACTCTTTATGGAAAGAGCACCTTGCTGCCATGGATTATATGCGTCAGGGTATCGGTCTTCAGGGCTATGCCCAGAAGAATCCAAAGAGTGAGTACAAGATTCAGTCTTTTGAGCTGTTCTCAAAGATGCTACATAACCTCAAGCTCCAGGTGGTATCACTTCTTTGCAGAATTCAGGTTCGCCTGAAGTCTCCAGAGGAGCAGGCTGCAGAAGAGCAGGCACGAGCAGAATATGAAACTGAGCAGAAAATGAAGGCAGAGGCTCAGCAGTATGCAGGGATGCACATCGGACGAAACGATCCTTGTCCATGCGGATCTGGCAAGAAGTTTAAAAACTGCCACGGTCGTTATATCTAAAATAGCTTAAAAATAAGATAAAAATGAAGATCTGGTGAATTATGCATTCATCAGATCTTTTTTTTCTTGAAAAAATAACAAGGTACAAATATTTGCCTGTGCAAAAAAGTTAAAAAAAATCTTGACTGACAAGGGGCGTTATGTTTTAATAACCGCCGTTGCCCAGATAGCTCAGTCGGTAGAGCAGGGGATTGAAAATCCCCGTGTCGGCGGTTCGATTCCGTCTCTGGGCACCATCAAAAATTTGACTTATCTTTTATATTTGCCCAGATAGCTCAGTCGGTAGAGCAGGGGATTGAAAATCCCCGTGTCGGCGGTTCGATTCCGTCTCTGGGCACCATCTCAACGAGTTTCCAAAATCACATCAAATAACAGAAGTGTTTTACTGTCGTTTTTTGTGTATTTACACAGGTATTCTGGATCCCAAGTTTTGCAACAATTGTCTACTAGCTCAAGTCTGTTTGAACTTTTTTTCGG
>JBJEWY010000073.1:0-33018 GCA_051885305.1 Succinivibrio sp.
GGAATGCATTATAGACTTTTTTTAATAAGTGTCAAACGATTTTTTGATCTTTTTTATATAAAAAATTTGACCTATATTTCATTATTTATTTTTTATGTAGTTGCATTGTAGGTATATTTATTTTAATATGTTCATATAAGGACACTTACTTTCAGGAGGTTCTATGCCTGCAGATATTTCTTCACTTTCAGGATTAAATCGTGCCATGGTCGAAGCTTTTGACAGCAATGAAAAGGCTGAAAAGGCAATGAATACTTACAAAGAAGATAAACTTCCAACCTGGGCAAAAGTTTTAATTGGAATTTTCACTGTTGGCATTGGTGCTGCTGTCATTGCTGGCTTAGAACATTCACGAGAAAGTGAATACAAAAGTCTAAAAACCGATCTTGTAGATATTAAAGATTCTCTTTATGCAAAACTCAACAGTAATGAGGACAAATCCTCTTTTGAAATCAATATCACTTTCTGTGGAAATGAAGCCAAAATTGTAAAACATGCAAACAGTGAAACCTTAAAAATTCAAATCAGCGGTGAAGAATATGAACTGGGACAGACTCTGACAAGACTGGTTCAGAAACTTGAGGATGAAATTACTTCCAATACTCAGTTCTTTGGTAGAAAAGCTGCCTTTGATGTAATTTTGAGTAATGGAGCTCAGGAAAGAGCTGACAGCGAAAGAATCAAGGAAATAAACCTTAGTCCAGAAAAAACACTTGATGACAATGACAACGAACTTCTTGCAAAGGATATAGATCAGAACAAACTAGATAAATCCACCACTTCAAACAGAACACGTGAACTTATGAATAAGTTTATTCAGTCAAGTGTTGGAGTCAATGCAGGTGAAACAAGTAATCTGTCTTTCAGACAACTCTACAGTATCGCCAAAAATATCTATGAGGGACATCTTGCTGATGGAAATTCTGTTAAAGAAAGTTTCAAGGATGTTATTTCAACTCATCTTGTTAATTCTCTAGAAGCAGCCGAGATACTCAAAAACTTCGAAGAAGCAAAAGTCTCTGAGGACACTATTCTCAATAAGATTGATACATCTGTCTTAAGTAAAACGGAAGATTCTAAAGAAGTTCAGCCATCAGAGACAGATATCAAGAAAGCAGAGGTTCAGAAGTTTGTAGCAGATCTGATCTACTCTGACAGTTCATCTGAAGATAATATTGAAACTACACCTGGCGAGAGAATTCATAGAATTCTAGAGAATAACGTTCCTCTGTTAAAAGATATATTTGCAAACCTTTCACTACTGGATAATCTGCCAGATGAAATGAAAAGCGCTTTTACTAAAACTGTAATAGGTTTTAAGATGATGATTTCAACTGGGAAATCACTGTCAGAAATTACAAATGATCTCAAGAATATGAGTATCATTGAACTTGGAGTGCAGGCTGTAAAACTTGGATTTAAATCTGTTTCAGAAAAGGAGATCGAGGATCTTCTTGGAAGAATTTCAGCACAGGACTATGCAAAGATAGCAAATGAATTTGATTCCAATATTGAGGAAGCAGCTTCCACAATCCAAGATAAAATGACCAGACTCATAGATGATGTTCTTGGAAAAAGTGACGATGAATCCGATGAAGATGAATCAGATGCTTTCGATAATTTTGAGGTTGAAAACAGACAAGCCATCAATCAGATGAATGAAAGAGACAAACTTGAATATTACGCAAAGGGTAGAGAAATCTTAAATGGAATGCTTGAAAAAACAGTCTTTGATTTTTCAAAACCTGGCTACGGAATGTTCATGAAGGATGTTCTGACCACTTACTTCAAAGATCTGGATATTCAGAGTAAAAGAGCCATTATTGCTGCAGGCATCAGATATTCAACTGGCAAATCAAGCGACGGAGTAAAATTCGGTGCCATGCTCAAAGGTTGCGGTCCTCTTCTCCAGAAAATGCTTCAGGCGTTCAATTCATCAGATATCAAGATAGATCCTGATGTAAGAAAAGCAATCGAGGATATGAAAAACAACCTGGCACCTATATCAAAGAACTATATCGACGCTCAGCTTATGGATATAGTAAAAAGATCAAACGGTGCAATTGAAAAAATCACAGTAAACAAATCACTAGGCGCTGCATCAGTCGGTCAGGCTCTCATGTGTACCATCAAAATGGCAGGCAGTGGTGAAGAGAAAAGCTGCGTTATCAAGATCATAAGACCAGATGTAGCAGCAAAGATCCAGCGAGAATTAAAAGTATTCAATCAGGCTGCAGAAAAAGAAAGCAACCCTGGTATGAAAATTACCTTTAAGGGTCAGCTTGACAGAATACTTGAAGAACTTGATCTTAATCTTGAAGCTGAAAATGTTCGTGAAGGCAAACTCTACGACAAACCATACACTGACGTCAAAGCTATGAAACTTAGCAGTGTTGTTCCATCAACAAGTACCGTCATGGTCATGGAAAAGGCCCCTGGTACAACCTTAAGTGATTTTATCAAAGACACAAAGAAACAAATTTCAGAACTGCTCAAAGATTGTACTGTAAGTGTATATAAAGACATAAATTACGCAGGAAATGATGGAGGAATGCATGAATTTGTGTCAGTCAAAAACAACAAAGAGATCATAGACCTGCAAAACAAGATCAAAGATCTGTTTGACAAAACTGTAGCCTACCAGAAGAAACTAGCTAATTTCTGTCGTAGCTGGGTAACTGAAGGAATTTACAAGAGCGGTTTCTATCACGGAGATCTGCATGCAGGTAATTTCATGGTCTCTGATGAGCAACTTACTGCTATCGATTTTGGCAATGTCACAAAACTTTCAAGGGAAGAGCAGAAACAGGTAATGATCATGATGTCGAGCACCTGCTGTTCTGATATTAATAACTTCATAACAAGTTTCTCTTCTCTGATGACACCACAGGGAAGAACATACCTTAATGAAAATATGACACCTGAACTCAGAGCTGAATTAGAGAAGATCTTAAATTTAGGATCGCCAGCTGACAGTGGAAAAAGAATTGCCCTTGCTCTCAAGGTACTTGAGCAGGCCGGATTTGAAATTCCTGCAGCTATTTATAATTTCTCTCAGTCACAGCAGCGACTTCAGAGCTCACTTGATGCAACAAACAATCTTGTAAAGAGATTAAGCGAGCTCTACTCTTATATTTCAACTGAGAGTTATGATCTCAAAGGCATAGATTTCAAAAATCTATATGACCTAGCACGAATTGTTCATTCAGGAGACAACCTCAGCCCACTCTCACATAAGAGTGATGTCGAACATTCTCTTAGCAATGTGTTCAATAACAAATCTCGGGCAACATTTAATGAGGTAATCAATACTCCAGACAAACTCATCGAACTGTGCAAGCATCTGGTAGCAAATTATGCCCAAACAGACAAAAACAGTATATTCAATGATGAGGAAACTAACAAAGCTCCAATAGCAGCCTTGAAAGAATTTGTTGAAAAATTTGAAAAAGGCAAACGCTATGCGGATCAGCTAAAAGCCTTCAACATTGATGGAACCAATTATTTTAATGATGGACATGATCCTCAAGCCCAGAAAATTATCAGAAAACATGATAATTCCCTTGCATTCTACTATATGAATGAAGGTTCAGACATGAACATGGCAAAAGATACAGTCTGGGAGCTTATCCAACATGCAGTAGGAAACTGTCTTAACGGAAATGTTGGACTTGAGCTTATCGGAATGACTCATGATACAGATACAAACGCATATTCCTTAAAAGAGGCTGATGTAGATGAGTTCAGCAATATCATGGGAGAAATCATGAAGTCAAATCTTCAGGCTACAATCAAGGCTCTTGATCTGAAGACCCTGAATTCATTAAAAGATATGGTCTAAAATGAATGATATAGAGGCTGTGAGTCTGTTGATTCACTGCCTCTGTTTTTTACAGCGTTGTTAGATTAACGTTTCATCTTTATCCACTTCAAGAGCAGATGACTTTTAGCATGTTTCTGATTGGTAATCTTTAATCAATTCTTTGTGCGACTATAACCCCAAATTTCAGTTCATAGAACACACATTCTACAGTACTGAAACCAGCCTGTTTCAGCATTGAGATCTCCTCTTTAACACTAATCTCACGGTCAAGCTTCCATCGTTCTTTCCATCTTTGAATCTCGTCCATACTCAAAGAGCTGTTCTCTATCAGTGAGCACCAGTATTCATCAGTTTTTCTTGAAATTTCTTTGTCTTCAAGGCAGAACTGGTCGTAATTTACAAAAACACCACCAGAATTTAGGTTTGCATAAATACTGTTAAAGAGTTGCTGCTTTTTATCATTTTCCAGATGATGAATGGATAGAGCCGATACTACAGTATCAAAACCATCATAATGATAGTCCTTTGCATAATCATTCACCTCATAGCAAATATTCTCAAGACCTGTAAATCGTTTTTTAGCAACATCAAGCATCTTGTCTGCCACGTCAACTAGGTGATATTCAGCCTTTTGACAGTATTTCAGGTAAAAAGCATCCAAAAGACCAGTACCAGCTCCAAGATCCAAGATCTTTTTTGGCTTAAGCAAGGTTCTTAGAAGATACTGTGTTGTCCTGTCATAAAATGAATCAAAGCACGGAATAAAAATCCTACGTGCACCATCATATTGTTCTGATACCAGATTAAACTGTTCTTTAATATCCACTTTTTATAATCCAAAGATAGTTTTATTCTTCAATAAACCTATCACAACACAAACTTATTTTTAAGATCTGTTTTCTGTTTATAGAGCTTATATTTTGTCTTAATTTAGACAAAAAAACCGGGGAAAATCCCCGGCTTTACACTACTGTTTTGCTTTGCAGCTTAACTTTCCTTCTTTATCCACTTCAAGGATCAGAGGCTTGTTAAGCGGGATCTTGCCTGAGAGCAGTACCTTTGAGAGAGGATCTGCAACCTCATTCTGAATGGCCCTGCGTAATGGTCTTGCACCAAATACAGGATCAAAGCCAACAGTTGCAACCCTGTCAAAGATACTTTCGCCTAAGGTAATCTCATATCCAGAGTTCTTCAGTCTTGCAGATAAAGTCTCAAGCTGAATCTTGGCGATGTTTCTGATGTTCTCCTGACTTAATGGATGGAATACAACAGTCTCATCAACACGGTTTAAGAATTCAGGCTTGAAGTGCTGCTCTAAAATTGAAAGCAGTTTCTGCTTGATACTCTCGTAATCACTCTTGCCGTTCTCTTCTTGAATCATGCTTGAACCAAGATTTGAAGTCATAATGATCACAGTGTTTTTAAAGTCAACTGTTCTTCCCTGACCATCAGTTAATCGACCGTCATCTAATACCTGCAGAAGAATGTTAAAGACATCTGGATGTGCCTTTTCAATTTCATCTAACAGGATCACAGAATAAGGACGTCTTCTGACAGCCTCAGTCAGGTAACCACCCTGCTCATAACCAACATATCCTGGAGGCGCACCTACAAGTCTTGATACGGCATATTTTTCCATGAATTCAGACATATCAATACGAACCATGGCTTTTTCAGTATCAAACAGAAATTCTGCAAGTGCCTTACACAGCTCGGTTTTACCAACGCCTGTTGGCCCCATGAACATGAATGAACCAATAGGTCTGTTTGGATCAGATAAACCAGCACGTGATCTTCTGATTGCATTGGCAATAGCTGCTACAGCCTCATCCTGTCCGATAACTCTATGGTGGAGGCTCTCTTCCATTCTTAACAGTTTTGCTCTCTCACCTTCAAGCATCTTAGATACAGGGATACCAGTAGCTTTTGATACTACCTCGGCAATTTCAGAATCGGTAACCTTGTTCTTAATCAGTCTGGTATCTGTTCCCTGATTTTTATCAGACTCTTCAATCTGCTTAACCAGAGTAGGGATAATTCCATACTGAAGCTCACTCATTCTGTTGAGATCGCCTTCACGTTTGGCAACATCAAACTCATGACGGGCATTATCAAGTTTTACCTTAAGCTGCTGTGTACCCTCAAGGATCAGCTTGTCATGTTTCCAGATCTCAGTAAGTCTGTTGTACTCCTTTTCATCCTCAACAATCTGCTTGTCTATGGCCTCAAGGCGTTTTTTACTTGCATCATCCTCTTCTTTAGCAACTGTCTGACGCTCCATTTTAAGCTGGATTAAACGTCTATCAAGTTTGTCTAATGGCTCTGGTTTTGAATCAATCTGCAGACGGATACTTGCTGCAGCCTCATCAATCAGATCAATTGCTTTATCTGGAAGCTGTCTGTCAGTTATGTATCTGTTGGATAAGGTCGCAGCTGCCACAATTGCCGGATCAGTAATCTGAACGTGGTGATGAATTTCATAACGCTCTTTCAAACCACGCAGAATTGCAATGGTATTTTCTACTGATGGCTCACCAACAAAAACTTTTTGGAAACGACGCTCTAAAGCGGCATCCTTTTCAATGTACTGACGATACTCATCAAGAGTGGTTGCTCCCATGCAGTGAAGATCACCACGGGCAAGCGCTGGCTTTAACATGTTGCCTGCATCCATTGAACCCTCTGACTTACCTGCACCAACCATGGTATGAAGCTCGTCGATAAAGAGAATGATCTTGCCCTCTTCTTTTGAAAGATCGTTCAAGACGGCTTTAAGTCTCTCTTCAAACTCACCACGATATTTGGCGCCTGCTATAAGTGCACCAAGATCAAGTGACAGAACTCTCTTGTTGCGAAGTCCCTCTGGAACCTCACCTTTGACAATACGCTGAGCCAAACCTTCAACAATTGCAGTCTTACCAACACCTGGTTCACCAATCAGCACAGGGTTGTTCTTGGTACGACGCTGCAGAACCTGCATGGTTCGACGGATTTCATCATCACGACCGATTACAGGATCGAGTTTGCCTTTTTCAGCGCGCTCAGTTAAATCAATGCAGTACTTCTTTAAAGCACCACGTGTATTTTCAGCGTTTTCATCATTGACACTGTTACCGCCACGCATTTCCTTTAAAGCTGCATTTACCTTTTCCAAAGTTAAATTGCAGCGGGAGAAGATCTCCTTTAGTTCACTGTCTCCCTCTAATGCTGCCAGAACAAAAAGCTCAGATGAAATAAATGAATCACCACCCTTCTGAGCTAGTCTGTCGCAGATATTAAGAAGTTTACCTGTCTGAGGTGACAGCTGCA
The DNA here is from genome assembly GCA_051885305.1 of Succinivibrio sp. GTDB lineage: Bacteria > Pseudomonadota > Gammaproteobacteria > Enterobacterales > Succinivibrionaceae > Succinivibrio. Next base: position 7,133 of record JBJEWY010000073.1, read on the forward strand.
GATCTCCGCCTGCACCAGTAACCTTTGGCAGCTTATCGACAGCTTTGTCTACCAGCAGTTTTAATGCCTGAGGGTCAGAACCTGCCAGAGTAACCAGTGGTCTTACGGCACCATCTTCCTGAGACAGCAGAGCTGACATTACATGAACCGGCTCGATGAACTGATTGTCATGTCCAACAGCCAGAGACTGGGCGTCAGCTAGTGCTTCCTGAAACTTAACAGTAAATCTGTCCAAGCGCATTTACGCCTCCTCAAATTCAATAAGTGTTTTACCTGTTTCTATTCTGAACATGGGGGCAATTTAAAAATTTTAAAGTGTCTAAAAAAAATATACTCAAGGGACAAGACATCCTAAGTACCATAACAGTCTATTGCACTTAGGATTACAGATAGGAGGTAATCTTTGTTATCAGAAAAATAAAAGAGAAAATTTATCAGTTAATTGAAATGACACTTGCCATTCTGCCTGTTACAGGATGACGTCTGTATGAAAAAAATCTCTCATCTGTGTAGGTATCAATACCACTTGTGGTAATCAGTTCTATACCAAGCAGGTTTAAATAAATCTTGGTTAGCTGTTCAATTGAGCATAAAAATTTGCCGTTCTCTTTTCTTACGAAGGCACTTTCTGCATCTTTTCCAAGTATTTTTCTGAAATTAAGCAGGATCTCTGGCCCCACCTCATAACTTTTGCCGCCAATGCAAGGTCCTAAGAAGGCATGGATTTTAGCTGAGGATTTAAGTTTCATCATCTCTACTGCGATGTTGATTATTCCCTTGTAAATTCCTCTCCAGCCGCAGTGCACTGCTCCAACTACATAGCTATCATCAGAACAGAGCAGAAGCGGAAGACAGTCAGCTGTCATTACTGCAAGGGCTACATTTTTTGATGTAGTGATAATGCCATCCGCTTCAACCCCCATAAACGGATACTGAGCTGAACTTTGAAGAATTTTTTCAGACGGAACAGCATCCTCGTCTGAAACATATTTCACAGTGCTTGAATGAGTCTGATTCATAAAGACAATGTTTTTACCCACTGCCTTTTCTAGCTCTATTCGGTTTCTAAGCACCGTTGAAGGATCATCATGCACATGCAACCCTAGATTGAATCCTTCATAGGCGCCTCGACTGAAACCTCCCTCTCTTGTTGTGTACAGGGCACTTACCCCTGAAGGGAAGCATTCAATCTTAACCACGCTAGAAACGTTCTCCATTTGCTCTTTCATCCTCGCGAAGCAACTCAATGAGATGTTTAAAGTCATCAGGAATTGGAGCATCAAAACTCATATCTTCACCCGTAATCGGATGAACAAATTCTATATGCGCCGCGTGCAGGGCCTGATGTCGATAATTTTTTAAAACCTCTGTTAATTCAGCAGAAGCTCCTTTCATTAACTTTAATCTCTTTCCGCCATAAGTTCCATCTCCTAAGAGCGGATGATCAATTGATGACATGTGCACACGAATTTGATGCGTACGTCCAGTTTCAAGTCTCAGCTTAAGCAGAGTGTGCTCTCTGAACTGTTCCATGACCCTATAATGAGTGATAGCCTCACGGCCTAAACCATCACCTACGGTTGCCATTTTGGTGCGATTGTATGGATCACGGGCAATATCTTTTTCAACAGTACCACCAGCTGTGATAAGACCATCACAGATAGCCTCATACTCACGGACAACCTCATGTTTTGAAATTGCTCGTACAAGTTTTATCTGAGCATATTTGCTAAGGGCAATAACCATAAGACCTGAGGTATCCTTATCTAAACGATGAACAATACCTGCTCTTGCAAGACTTTTGGTCTGAGGGAAATGATAGAGCATGGCATTTAGAACTGTTCCATCCTTGCAGCCAGCACCAGGATGCACCACAAGTCCAACAGGCTTGTTGATTACAATCAGATCATCATCCTGATAGAGAATATCAAGCGGAATATCCTGAGGCTGATTCTCAAGACTTTCCTCATCTCTAATCTCAAGTTCTATGCTCTGACCTGATGAAACTTTAAAACTTGGTTTGGTAACAACCTCACCATCTAGTTTTACCTGACCTGATTTAATGTAGTCTCCCAAGGTAGACCTTGAAATACCATCATTCAATGAAGCTAAAGCTGCATCAAGTCTCTTTCCATGAAGAGAATCTTCTACTACGTAAATTAAAATATCTGACATACTCTATTTTTTTATGAACTATTTAAGCATTTCTTCTCTCTATAAGATAACATATACAGAACTTAAAATATGATTATCGTATAAAACATGAGGCCCATTTAATGTTTAAGAAGGTACTGTTGCCACTTGTAATAGCTTCTATCCTTTCACTTACCGCCTGTTCTTCATCTGTAGAGAAGGATACTATTCCTGATCTTGATCAGAATGCACTGCACAATAAGGCAAGACAGCTTGCAGCTAAGGGTGATTACGCAGCAGCAAAAGATTACCTCGAGGCTCTCGATTCAAGATATCCATTCGGAGAGCTGACTGATCAGGTGCAGCTTGATATGATTTATGTATACTACAAATCACACAAATCTGACCTGACAACTGCTGCAATTGAACGTTATATCAGACTTAATCCTAATTCACAGTACATGGATTATGTCCTGTATCTTAAAGGCTTAAATGAGATGCAGAAACACGGCACTATTCTTCAGGACTTCTTTGGCTTTGACAGATCCCAAAAAGATCCTCAGTTCCTCTACGATGCATTTAAAGCATTTTCAGATCTGATTGAAACCTATCCAAACTCATTATATGCAAATGATGCCTACCATCGTATTGTTTACATCAAGCAGATGCTAGCTAAGAGAGAATGGGCCATTGCATCCTACTATCAGGAAAGAGGAGCTCTAGTTTCTGCAATCCGTCATTGCCAGACCATTATTTATACCTATTACGATTCAGCTTATGCAAAGAAAGCTTACGAACTGATGGCAAAGAATTTTGATACTCTTGGTCTTAAGCTTCCTGCAGAAAATACCAAAAAGGTGATTGCAGCATCAACTTTCGATGAAGATGAGCTCTAGGATATAATTTTCATACAAGGAGCAGCTTTTGCTGCTCTTTTTAATTGAATGAAAGATTTTGTTTATAACCCGCCTAAGACTCCCTATCTTGATATTCTCTATCAAGATGAATTCCTCGTTGTTGTTAACAAACCATCTGGTCTGCTATCTGTTCCAGGCCGACTTGCAGAAAATCATGACAGCATCATATCAAGAATAAAATCACTCTATCCTGAGACCATGGCATCCCACAGACTTGATATGGATACATCAGGACTTATGGTTGTAGGACTAAAAAAAGAAATAGTCTCGGCTTTGAACAGAGAATTTGAAAAAAAAGAGGTCAGCAAACTCTATTATGCGCTTGTTGAGGGAAATATCGATCCTAAAGGCAGAATTGATCTGCCAATAAGATGTGACCTTGAAAACAGACCATTGCAGATAGTTGACCATCTTCAGGGGAAACCTTCTATTACGCTTTATGAAAGGGTATGTGATTACACACTTAATTCAAAAATTGTCAAAGCAGACAAAAATGAAATCTCTCTTGTAAGGTTAACTCCGGTAACTGGCAGATCACATCAGCTACGAGTTCACTTAAAATCAATCGGACATCCTATACTAGGAGACCGATTCTACGCTCCTCTCAATACTTTGGAAAAGGCTTCAAGACTGTGTCTGCATGCTTATTACCTTGAATTCATGCATCCTATAACAAACACACGTATGAAGTTTGAATCCAATGCCGAATTTCTTAACTAACTTTTGATATTCAAAGGATTATATAAACACCTCTTTTAATTTTGTGACATAGCTTGAATATTTTTTACTTATGTAGTTGCATTTTTAGTATATTTATTTACACTACATAGTATAAAAGTTTCATTTCAGAGGTAAATTATATGACTGGTAACATCGGTATCAATTCACGTGAAGCATCCATGATAAATCGCCAGATTGCTGATATTGAAGGTTCTGTAAGAAAGTTGGGAGACAAGGCCCGCGAGGTTGAAAACAATTACAGAGCCAAAATGGCAGGAACATTTTCCAACTGGATGAAGTCTATATTTTCCTTTGGAATAAGAAATATCATTCATAATATGCATCACAAGGCTGAACTTGAGAATCTTTCAAGATGTGCATCTCAGCTTCACAGCCATCTTGAAAAGTTGGTCCAACAAGAAGGCGGCACTTATGATGGCAAAATTACCCTGTTAGGTGGAGAAATAGCCAACCTCGAAAGGAAAGATAACTTTGGAAAAGTCACCCTTACCTTCAACACAGGAAAAGATGAAGATGACAATGAGGTTGTTGAAATTGCAAATCCTCAGGATCTTTTAGACAAGATCGAACAGGACATCATGAGAAACTCTGATATCTACAGTAAAGATCTGGTATTAAAGATCATAGATAAATACCAACTAAACACTAAAGATGAGGCCACACAACACAGAAAGAATCTTGACGAAGTCATTGAAAATGGCAATATTTCTGATAATAAATCTTCTTATGGTTTTTCAGCAGGACCTGTCACAAAAGAAACAAAACTGAAGGTTGAGAGTAATGCAGCCCGTTTAAACTATGTGCGCAAGGCTATACTTACACACAACCGCGAACAGTGCCATGTCTTGCTTAAGGAAATGTTCACCTCTAGACTTGGACTTGATTCAGCCGAAGTTGATTTTATCGATAGAGACATGGGCTTAACCATTGCCAAAGACGTGTTGGATGGCAAACTTAAGACTGGAGAGGATGTCAGAAAATTTGTTAACCGAAATGCCAGCGAAAATCATTTCACTACTATCGAAAACGCAAAGATCCTGTTCCAGCTTGATAAGGCTCAGTACAAGACTACACATGACTCACATCATTATCAGTCTCTTACTGTTCATAGGACAAAAGACAAGATAGAAGCTGAAGATCCAAATATCAAAGCTAATTACAATGCTGTTTCTTTCAAAGATGGATATTATGTTCCAAAAGATAATCCTGCCCTGCCTACAGGTGAAGAGAAAGCAGTTCATGACTTTGTCAGTGAAATTGTTTCAAGTGAGAACAGTACTGATCATGATCTGCTGAAAAACAAAAACGGCATTAGCAGTGGACAGAGACTTAGAGACGTGTTTGGTCACAACCAGGCTATGGTTGGAAAACTGATGCAGAACAGAGTTGACTGCAAAAACGATCCTAACACCAAAAATCTGCTTGCAACCGTAAATCCAGACCTCAGAGCTGCCCTTGAAGAAGAACTTGATCGTCTCAATGCAGAATTTGACAAGGAATTAAACAATAAGGACACCAGATATAAAAACACTGAGCAGTCCCGAGTTGTATATATAAAAGATCTCTTAATTACCCAACAGAATAAGGAAAACTCACTTAAGGAGAAACTGGGTACACAGGATCTGCAGGAATTACCAGATGCTGATTTAGATGATCTTTCAAGACAAGCACAGAAAGATGAACGTGACGGCGGTCAGATTTCAGATCTGCTAAATGAAACTGGCGCTGCCTATATTTCAGAAGATGCTCCTAGAGAAAAAATTCAGCAGGGACTTAATTTCTTCGGTCAAATGGAAGAGAGACTGAACAAGAAAATAGCAGAAAGCTGTCAGAAACTGCAGAATGAAGTTAACGAAATTGTTGATGATGTTTTCAAGACTGAAATCAAAGCAAAGAAAATGTCAGTAGAAGATGTGCAGAACTCCACTCTTGGACAGATCATCGGTAAACCAGAAGAAGATCTGCAGATGAACCTGGTTAAAAAAGTAATGAAGACCTATTTTGCAAAAATGCCGGTCATGGATCAAAGAGCAATGGTTGCTGCATCCATTAGATTCGGTAAAGAAGGTATTTCCAAAGGAGCAAAACTTGGTGCCTTATTAAAAGGCGCAGGTCCTCTGATGCAGAAAACACTGCAGGGACTTGATCCTAGCATGTTCACAAACGAAGACTTCAAAGCTGCGCTTCAGGATATGAAGTCAAAACTGGCTCCAATATCACAACGAGTCATACACGCCCATCTTTATGATATCGTCAATAAATCAAATGGTGATATTAAGGGAATAACTGTAGTTAAAGCTTTAGGCGCTGCATCTGTTGCCCAGGCATTAAAGTGTGTAATCACCAAGAGCGATGGAACAGAGGTCAACTGTGTAGTAAAAATTCTAAGACCTGATGCCACCATGCGCGCTCAAAGAGAATTCAAGATCTTCAATGACGCTGCAAAAGAAATCGGCAACGGAATGGATAAGACATTCAAAGGTCAGTATGACAGCATTATGGATGAGCTAGATCTCCGTGCTGAGGCTAAGAACGTTGTTGATGGCAACAAAATCTACGATTACAAGAAAGATGATTATAAAACACAGTCAAATGCAGAGAACTACTGCTCATTTGATAACGTTCACAGCATGAAACTGGTTGAAGGAATCGAAACCACCAAGAATGTAATGGTTCTTGAGGAGGTTAAGGGTGGAACTCTCGATTCATACCTTAAAGACACCTCTGAAGAAGCCATCTCTGTAGCTAATAAGGCAAGAGAGGATATGAAGACTCAGTCTGCAGAAAAACAGTCACAGACTGCAGCAAAAACAGCCGAAAAACTTCAGACTATGTATATGGACATGCAGGAGAAATACAAGTCTTTAGTCAATCTTGCCTACATGTGGACTAATGAAGGTCTGTTTGCTGAAGGCTTCTACCATGGCGACGTACATAAGGGAAATCTTATGGTTAACTACGGTTGGAAAGATGTCCAGGAAGGAAATCCTCTTCCTAAATCAGATTTGACCCTGATTGATTTTGGTAACGCAACTCACCTTAACAAAAATGACAAGAACAGCGTTGTTAAAGTAGTTGCAGGTGCTGCTTCAGGCTTTTCAGATCTGATGCTGGATGGTTTCAAGAAACTGCTGTCAGCAGAAAGTGCCCAGAAACTTAGTTCTAATGAGGAAGAAATCAGGCAGAAATTAGATGCAATTCTAGCCAAGGGAACTTTGAATGACACTGCAGCAAGACTTAATGCATTTCTTGCAGTTATCCAGAAGGATTATCAGATAGAAGTTCCTGCTGCTATTCACAACTTTATTGAAAGTCAGCGCAGAATGCAGGTTGCACTTGAAGAGACAGCCTCAATTATGAAGAGCATACAAAAGGACCGTGATGAATTTGTAAAAAAGATCTCATCAGATGATCTAAAAACAGATGAAGTCCAAACAGTTACACAGTCCATTGAGCTAACTTCATCATACAAACCTGTAAGTATGGTCAAGTGCCTGGTGGATGTTGTAAAACAGCATGCTAAGAGCGCCCTGATGGCAATTGGAAGTAGCGCCATTAACTGCGCAAGAAAGATAACTGCAGATGTAAAGAGACTTGAGGAAATTGAAAAACAGCAGGCTCAGGCTCCAGCAGAGGATATTTCATCACAGAATGCCTCTCCTGAACAGTTGCTTGCTATGGGAGGTCAGTTATCTTAGCAAGGCTTACTTACTAAGTAAGTTTTCAAAAAGAAGACGTATAAACTGTAAGACCTGCCACTAAAATAAAGTGGCAGGTCTTTTCTTATCCTTATGCAACATTAAAAAACACTATGTACAAATAAAGAGAGACATAATCAAACTGACATAGTTTCTAACTACCTTTTGATTTCGCGGAAAACATCTTCTGTAGCAATAATTACTTCAAATGGAGGTTTCCACTCAATCAGATTGGCTACCCTAAGATTTATGGCAAGTTTTAACGGAGCATAGTAATACTGGGAAATTTCATTGATATTTTTACCATGATAAAGCTGCTCAATAACTCTTGCTTCAAACTTTCCCGAACTTTCAGGTGACGCATCTGTAACCCCAAGAAGACTTCCTCTTTTCACCATCTCGAGATTTATCCTGCTCATAGTTGGTATTTGAGCATCTATAAGCGGTTTTATCTGCTCATAAAAATTGTCGATATCTACGCCATTACCACCAGCTAGAATAACAGCATCAGAACCATTGGCCAGTTCTTTTATACAGCGAGAATATTCCTGAGGCAGACCAATTTCTCCTTTGCAGATCTTTACTTCATATCCTAGTTCTTCAGCAGATTCTAAAAGCTCAAGAATACCGTGTCTTTTGTACATCTCAGGATCAGAATCAGAAAGTACCCCTATAACTTTAGGTTTAAACAAGTCATAGAAGAGATTAAGCTCAGTTTTATACCTCTGGGGCTGTTTTTGCACATGCAAATTCGGTCTGGTAGAAAATTCTCCTGGATCAGTAAAACTAAGACCTGTGCCTACCATCAGTCCTGTAACTACAACAGGAATGCCCAAGGAATCATCTGAAAAATCCTTTCCAGCAGTTGAGCCTATTGCAATAAGCAGATCAATCTTATTCTTGTTTTTAACTTCTTTTATGATCTCCTTTTTCTTCTCTTTCCTGAACTGTTCCTCCCATCCTAATACGAACAAACCTTCAGGAGAAAATTCGATACACCCTCCAAGAGAATTTTCAGCAAAATTTCGCCACTGTTTTTCATCATTAAAAATAAAAGATGATGGAAGCTCCTGACTGAGATTTAGATAGCCATCATTTTTTAAAGCATTTGCAATATATATAAACTGCTTTTGAAACTGACCATAACTGCCACCTACAGCAACGCCCACTCTCATCACTTTAGAACCATCACACTTATCGTGAGATTCAAGGGCAGATACAGAAGTTAGTGTCAGCATAAAAACAGACAAGGTAATAATCTTTAATATCTTCATAGAGCATTCCTATGTAATTACCTGTTCAAGAGCAGTTATAGTTTCATCAAATGTACTTTTTTCTGATAATCCCTGCTTTAAGAAAGCATTGATTCTATCGATATGAGACAGTGCAAAATCAGCCTCAGGATCAGCACCTTGCTTATATTCGCCAAGCTGAACTAAAAGTTCAATTTCGGCATATTTTGCAAGAATCTCTCTTACACGCTGAGATGCTTTCTTATGTTCTGGAGTTACTATTGAATTCATCACTCGAGATACAGAAGCAAGTACGTCAATTGCAGGATAATGATTCATTGATGCCAGCTTTCTTGAAATAATAATATGACCATCAAGAATTGATCGAGTTTCGTCCGCGATAGGCTCTGTCATATCATCACCTTCTACAAGCACTGTATAAAGTGCTGTAATAGAACCTTTGTCAGAATTACCGGCCCTTTCCATCAGTTTTGGAAGAGTTGAAAATACAGATGGAGGAAAACCTCGTCTTGTAGGAGGTTCACCTGTTGCAAGACCAATCTCTCGCTGAGCTCTTCCAAATCTTGTTACAGAATCCATCATCAGAAGAACATTTCTCCCCTGATCTCTGAAATATTCTGCAACCGCAGTTGCAGTATAGGCAGCTTTAAGGCGTTCCATGGATGATTTATCTGAGGTTGATACCACAAGAACAGAGCGCTTCATTCCTTCAGGTCCTAAATCGCGCTCAATGAACTCTCTTACCTCACGACCACGTTCACCTATCAGTGCCAGCACACATACATCAGCACTTGTACCCTTGATGATTGAAGATAAAAGAGTTGATTTACCGCCACCTGCTGCAGCGAATATACCAAGTCTCTGCCCCTGACCACACGTAATGAGTCCGTCAAGGACTCGTAGGCCTAAACTTATGGGCTTTGTGATCAGTTTTCTTTTCATTGCTGGAGGTGGATCAGCATAAATCGGATAAAAAGTATGAGTTTTAAGAGCAGGACCTCCATCAGCCACATCGCCAACGCCAGAAATAACTCTTCCTAAAAGTTCATCTCCAACAGGCACAGACAGCACATGCCCCGATGGTATAACCTCTGTATGAAATGAAATTCCCTCCAGATCTCCTAAAGGAGTCAGAAGAGCTGAATTTTTGATAAATCCTACAACTTCTGCTCTTAAAGTATAAGTCTCACCAGGATTTCTTAAATAACAAAGCTCACCTATTTTTACCCCAGGAACTGATGCCTTGACAATCGTGCCTATAACCTGTTCGACACGGCCTCTAATCTCAAGAGTCGATACCTCTGAAACCGCATTAAGAAGCATCTTTCCTATGTACTCAAGAGCCATATTCAAATCCTATTTCTGCTCGTTGACACGTGATGACAGAGCTTTTGAAAGGATCCTAAGCTGTGAGTTGAGACCTGCCTCAACCACGCCTAACTGGGTCTCAATGACACAGTCAGATTGCCTTAAATTAGGATCACCTATAACTTCTATGTAACCGCTGCGCCCGTCCGGTGACAGAATATAAGCCTTGAGATCATTTCTCACGTATGGTTCATCCATGAGACTTACTCTAATCACAACACGTTTTTCGCCTCGAACTGCATTCAGTCCTTTTCTGACAATTCTGATGATACGTTCATCCTGTGGAATTTCACCTATGATCTTGCTGACAGACTGAACCACCACATCAACAAGCTGACGTTCAAGCCCCTCAAGTGAATCAACAGAGCTTAACACTGTCTCCATAATTTTAAGTGTATATTCAGCCTTTCCTTCTGCCTGTCCCTGCAAAAGACCTTCATCAAAGCGTTTCTGATAATCAGATTTCGCCTGCTGTTCTATCTTTGCTGCTTCCTTCTGTGAAGCCTCAATAATCTCACTTGCCTGTACCAGTTTTTCAAGATCCTGTTTTTTGATAACTCTGATACCATCGGCAACTTTCCACTTGCTGTGATCTAACTTAAATAATCTTTCCATTTTTTATCGATCTCATTTATCAGAATTATGCTTATAAGCTTATTGAGTCTTTCAGGAGTAATATGAGCATCATTTATTGATGTATCAGGAGATAAACTGGATATCGTTTTTCGTATAAATTCAGCTGTCTGTTTTTCACCTAAGGTATCAAGATACAGATTTATTACAGCTGCACCTCTCCTTATACAGGCATCTGACAGTTCAAAAGAAGAGTAGAAGTCCGTCATCATCGACTTATCAATAAGAAATCTTCCAAGAGTCATTACAAAATCATAGACACTGCTGCCAAGATGTTCAATAATTTCCTGACGCTCGGATTTCATAACTCTTGATGACAGATAGGGAGTATATGAGCAGGCACCAAGATACAGACATAATGTTGTAATTTCACTTTTGTCTGCAAATGCAAGTCTTAATCCTGGGTCTTCAAAAGTGTGAAAAAAAGAAAGCTTTTTTTTAAAAATATGCAGTGAAGGATCCTTATCTTTTAGAATCTTCTCAACGTCATTTACAGACTCTGCCACCAGATCATCTGGAAGTTCATTAACATCACGATTAAAGGCAACAATTTTTGAAAAAAGCTGCCTGTTTGAGATCATTTGTAATGCAACTTCCCTATCCACTGTCAGTTACCTTCTTTAGAATTTTTTTTCTTCTGATAGTAGATATATCCGCATACAGAGCCTGTTGCACAAAGAGCAAGAGACAGAATCGCAATCACGTATGCCCACCAGTATGAATACCAAGGTGCCTGTTTAATCTTTGGAGATATCACCTGTTCTGAACTCTGCTCAAGCATCACAGATACTCTATCAAAATTAAGACCAGGTACCGCTCTTGCAACTGTATCCTTAATACCGCTTACCATGTTGATTACAGGTGAATTTCTGGTATGACGGATAAATACCGCTGCTGATGGTGGAGTGGTTAGACCTGAGGCCTGTTCATGATGAACTAGTACAACATGAACCCTTGAATCCAGTACTCCATCAATTTTTGAAAAAGTTTCAGAAAGTTCCTGAGATATGGCGAAGGCAAGCCTTGACTGTTCCTCTGTCTGGGATGAAATCATTCCCTGTCCAGAAAATACCGAACCAAGATTTTCAAAAGCAGACCGAGGAAGAGACTGTTCTTTCACTATCTCAAGTGCTCTTAAAAGCTCTTCTCGTTCAACAGTGATTGTAAATCCTTTCTTGCCTGCGTTCTCTTTTTTGGCATCGACCCCTCGCACAAGCAGAGTCTGTAGCATCTCATTAGCATCTCTTTCTGACAGATTAGTGTACAGTTCCTCCCTACAGGAGGTAAGCAGAAATACAGCAACAAATGCTACAAACCACAATCTCAAAGCCTTTAACAATTTACCCCTCCAGAGAAAGAGCGTTTGTTGCAAGTGCTTTAGCTGTCACATCTTCAGGTATACCATCTGCTACTTTTTTGGCCTCATCAGGCTTTTTCTGTAGCATCAGAGAAAGCACCAGCACTGCACTGGCTTCGTAATAAGAAGGATCACTTTCAATGATTTTTCTCAAAATCTCATCACCTTCTGAGAACTCATCAACTACGATATACGAAAATGCAAGTCCCGTAAGAGCTCCAGACTGATTTGGCATTGCTGCCAGAATACCATTAAAAATCACTCTTGATTGAGCAACCATACCTCTGGCACTAGCAGCAAAGCCTATAGAGATTAAAGATCCTAACTGTTCTTTGGTGATTATTGACATAAAATATCCTTTATCCAACTTTCTGAGATATTGACTTTACTGTATCGCAAATAGTTTTCGTGATATTTGAAGTCAGTTCCACCATGGAATTGTAGGTTCCAATCTCAAACTGCATATTGATAAGTGCAGTCTGCTTGTCTTCACTGGACATTGACGAGATTTTTGACATCTCGGTTTTGATTTTGTCAGCCTGAGTTGAAATGCTGTTAAAGCCTTGTGATAAGGCATCATAAACACCGATACTGCTCATAGTCTACTCCCTGTCCTGCATGGACTTTACTACATCACCTGCTGTCTGAGCCGACAGATAGAGGCCTCGATATGCATCCATTAAAGAAGGCTCAACGCCTGCATCCATCTGACGTTTCAGCTGCTGTTCTAGATCAAAGAACTCATCTATAAGATCCTTGTAGATCTTTGGATTAGGATTGTTTAAAAGTTCGAATAGATCTATATCTTTACTTAAGCTCATATTCTTCCTTCACGCCTCCTTTTTCTAACAAAAGACTTTCACTGCTTATTTTCAAAAGGGTGGAGCCATCTGGCAGTACACCTCCTTCAAAAATCTTGTCACCATTTTTCATGGTTATAAACTTCATCGGATCCATAGTAACGCCTGTAATATCGTCCTTTGGATCTTTACTTATGCTTTCAGTTTCATCTCCGTCAGCATTGTTTTTGCTGTTTTTGACCATAGAAAGCAGTTCTATTTCACCTTCAGAAAGAGTGGATATGTCTATAAAACAGACTTCTCCTCCAACCTTTTCACTGCTCATCTTCTTGGTCTTCGAAAATGAAGCGCTCTGCTCTCTTGTAAACCTACCCTCATATACTATTTCTCCATCCTTAAAATAGTATTTAACCTGATAATCCCCACTGCCTGAAGCTTCAAGGATCTTCTTCATTTCATCCTTATAGGTGAAATGTGGTTCAAGTTTTACAGACTTTGGCAGATTAGCTGCTACACTTTCAGTCACCTTGTTTGAAAGGTATGGATCGCTGATATATCCATACAGTCTGAAAGTACCATCTTCAAACACTGGATTTACATGAATCCCATAAAGCGTATATGCTTTTCTTACAGACTGAGCAATAAAAGAAATCCTGTCAACCAGAACTAGCATGCTATGTGAACTGTCCGGAAGTATTTGTTCAAGTTTTACAAGAGCCTCATCATCTTCCACAAGACCTGAAATCACATACATTTCATTTTTGTACTCAGCTTTTACCAGCGAAAAACCATTGTCTGCCAGTGTCTTTGTGATATTCTCTAGTTCACTGTCTTCAGTGGTAGTTGCCACAGACTGTCCAAATATCAGCATCCCAAGAAAGGTAAGAGCAGCAAGAAAACTTACAATGATGCCGGTAATTTTAATTGGTCCAGTCTTTTTCTTTTCAGAAGCAACTACCGCAGAACTCTCTTCTTCCTGTTCATCAGCCACAGTTTCATTATCTGTAACCTGAGTTTCATTCTTATCAGATGATTCACCACCATCTGTGATCTCCTGTGATGTTTCTTCTACAGGATCTGTAAGAAGATCTTTTGCAGTTATCAGAGGCCAGTCACTACCATCTAACCTGTATGTGACTGCTGTCATTCCAAGAAGCAGAATTGAGCCAGGAGCCATTTTTTCAGTAGCACTGACGTTTTTTCTGTCTATAAGGATGTTGCCTGAAACTGGTGTAACTAATACCTCTAACTGCTCTGTGATCTCAAGTTCAACAGCAAGTTCCTCTTTTAAACTCTCCTCAGACAAGATGTCGCATCTGTCAGTATTACCAAGAGTATAGGAACCAACAGGAAGTCTGATAACAGATCCAATGTTCTCTCCTGATAAAAACCTAAACTCAAGCTGCGACATGACTCTATCCTGCCCTATCAGTTTGCCCTGTTTGAACTGCAACCAGAGGTATTGTTAGCCTTCTTTTTAATTTTTGGCGCATAATCAGCCTGCATCGCAGTTCTCTCAAAATCATCTAGTTCCAATTCGTTTGGAACATTACTGTCGTCAAGCTCCAATATCCTTGGAGTGATCATTAAAAGTCTTTCCCTCTTGTATGAGGTATCACTGTCAGAGCCAAACAGAGCTCCGACAAGAGGAGCATTTTTAAGTCCAGGAATTCCTGAATTAGTGTTCGACTTGTTCTCAACATAGTATCCACCCAAAAGCAAGCTCTGTCCCTGTCTTACCACTGCCTGAGTATTGATTCTGGTCTGTTTTACAGTTGGCACATTACCTTCTGTCACAGTGACATTTCCATCAGTATTCTGATTTGTCTGAATAGAAATCACCATCTGGATAAGCTTTTCCCCGCTTCCATCATCAATGATGTGCGGTGTAACCCTAAGAACTGTACCTGATACTATCTGAAACAGGTCTGAATCCTGATAGCCTTCAACCTTTATGTAACTTGTTGTGGTATCCTCAAGTGTTGCTTCAACATTATCGAATGTAAGAATTGAAGGTCTGCCAAGGGTCTTGGCCTTGTTATCCTCCTCAAGCATGTTAACCTGCATCATAAAAGTGGAACTGCTTGAATTGAACACTGTTGAAAAGATTCCTCCACCCCTGCCATTTGTTGGCATTGTTCCACTGAGTGTATTTGATCCAGAAGCTCCGCCGTATGTCCATTTGCCACTCTTTTTTGAAGCGTTCCAGTCAATTCCCAAAGAATCAGTAGCATCCACATCAATATCAATAATTGCAGCATGCAATTCAACAAGCTTTACAGGCACATCTAACTCTGTAATTACCTTCTTGTAAAAAGGCATACGGTATCTGTAGTCATTGATAATTACAGCATTAAGCCTTGATGATGAAGTGATTGTTGGTGTGAACCCCTCATTGCCTGTACTTACTGAATTTGAACTGACAGGTGATGATGCAGGATCATTTACCTTAGCTGTAGAGGCAAGACCACTGCCCTTAAGACCTGTAAGCTGCTGACTTTTTACAGTAACTGCAATAGATGAGTTTTCAGGAGATCCTCCAGATACCATACGCTGCAGGATTGAGGCAACTCCTGGAATTATTACGGTCTTGTCAGAATTGGTAAACTCATAATCATCGGCTTTGGCATGTTTGAGCTTAAACACCTCCATCACGACCTGACGTTCCTGATCTTTATCAAGACGCTGAGCAAGTTCTGTGATGGTTTTTACATACTGCTCTGGGCCGTTTACAAGAAGCATTCCAGATGCATCAACTCTGACAGGAAGTTCATCAGCTACGACGCCAGCACTTTTTAGCGAACTGACAAGATTTGTTGGTTCAACGGATGATGGTCTGAATATTGCCTGTGTACTTTCTCTGTCAGCATAGAAAAACAGGGTTTTTCCAAGAGAATAGTAACTGACAGAAAATGCTGCCTTTATGCCATCTAGAAATTTCTTTGGCGAAACTTTATCAAATCTGCCACTGATATTTCCCTTTACCTCATTTGAGCAGCTAGAGGAATATCCTTGAGATGTTGCAAAATCAGAAAGCAGAACAGTTAAATCCTCACCCTTAGAATAATGAGAATAAGTGCCCCTAAAGCTTGCAGCATCTGCTGAAAAGCCCGCAAATACAAGGACTAACAAACATATCCGCAATATTCTCTTTAGCACTTTCACTACCTACTTTCAGAGCATCAGTCCCACCCCTCCAAAGGGTGCTACTGATGAAATTTTTGAGATTTCACCAGACAAAAGATCCTGAAAACTGTCACAGTCATCAAGAAATATCTGAATTTTTTCAATTATTTGATCTGATTTTAGCTGATCAGTATGAAGTCTTAACTCCAGTCTTATGAATTTTTTGAATGTAGTCATATAAATTTGATGATCTAGCCATACCTGTGCAACTTTCTTTCCTGCAAGTTTTAGAAGATCATTTCGTTCATATGATTCATCAGGCAGACGGCATATGTCACATTTAACAATCAGATCAGATCCAGTAAATGTCTGAAAGCACAGAGGATACCTTTCAAGTTCAACAGTTACTCCTTTTGCAAGAGCCAAACTGTCTGTACTACAATGCCACGAGGCTTTTGAACAGATAGTCTTAAAGGCATCCTCTACTCTCATATCTCACCTCTATCCTAAGATTTTTCTCATGGTTTCAGCAGAGGTGCTCTGCATGTTGTTATAAGTATCAAGTGCTCTTGATACTGTCTGCATCATGCTCTCTGAGAATGACTTTAACTGGTCTGCAATGGCATTGAGTCGTGTCTGCTCGCTCTGCAGGCGTTTCTGGGAAGCATCTGACGTTCCGCTTAGATATTCACCAGTGGCACTTGAAATACCACCCACCTTGTCAAAGAGTTTTCCTATTGCATCAGCTTCCTTTAAAGTGAGTTCAGACACATTTTTGCCGCAGCACATACCTAACTGAATGCAGCCACCAACCATCGAGACTGTGTTTGCTACTATTGAGCAAATAAGCTTGTTTGTTGCATTAGATTCAATTTCCTTTGCCTCTTTTTCAAGTACTTCAGCACTTGCCATCTGAGCATCATACTGTGCAAGTCTGTTCTCGTGGGCCTGTTCAGCAAGAGTTTTGGCAATCATGCTCAATATCAAAGCTGCAGCTGATAAACCATTCTCATAAGTATTCTTGCTTACCTCTTTTGCTAAAGGAAGAGAAATAACAGGAAGATCAACTTTTGAATAATTAACACCTTGGACATTTTCAAGTACCTGACATTCCTTGATCTCTGTTGCTTTTCCAGCAACAGCTTCAGAGGTATTTTCTATTCCATATGATGATGTTACAGGAATATTGTTATTTACATTCATGTTCATAGTGCTATCTCCTATGCCATTGAAGGTGAAGCTGAAACTAAGTTATGCATTGTTTCATTGCAGTTGTCTATCAGCTTTTTTACACCATCTGCAACTGCTTCTGCTTTTTCAAGTATCTTTTTGATCTGGTCGGTATCACTGTCATCTGCAGCCTTAAGTCGTTGCAGAATTGCCTGAAGTTTTTTGATATCGGCAGTAGCATTTTCCGCATCATGCTTGTAAACAGCACTGACAATACCACCAGCGCCAGATGCCACCTGTGTTGCTGCAGATGTAATGGTTCCAACCCTTGTTGCAACATTTGTAATCGTTGAAAGGGTCTGTGCAGACTGCATTGCACCTACGCCAGTCAGAATTGCACCTGTAATTCCAATTGCAAGGCTAAGTCCAAATCCTATCCATTTTGCTACAGCAGAATCCTTATCTATACTTGCAATGCCAGCTGCAATCGAAACCTTTCCATCCGACAGAGAGGAGGCTACAGAATCCAGAGATGACAGTATCAAAAAACCTGCGCCGATACCTAGAGCAACGTTACCTGTTGTCACAGCGGCTACCATGGCTACAGCACCGACAATAGCACCAACAACAGCACCAATTGCCTTAAAGACACCTACAAGTTTGTCCCAGAAGCTTGCTTTTTCAGCCTTAGCCACCTGCTCTTTAAGATCGTTTACTCGCTGTTCATTTACAGTCTTGCGCTTTTCAGCTCTTGCTTTGATTGCATTCTTACCACTGTCTAAAGCCATCTCTCTTTCTGCCATATTCATAATGGCTTCCATGGCCTCCTGGCTCATGTTTAGAATTGCAGATCCTCTTGCAGCTGTAGTTGGAGTATCAAGTTCTGGAAGACCTGAATCCTTTGTCAGAGAATTTAAAAACTGAGCATCAGGCAGAGACTTTAAAGATTCACTGGCTTTGGCAGCAACTGTTGCCAGAAGAGAATCAATCTGAGATAAATCTGCATTCTGTGCATTATTCAGTGAAGAAATCTGAGTCATAAAAACTCCTTTTTTTACTTCTGCTCTTTCAAGATATTCTTTAGAGACAAAGCCTGCTGTTTGAATTTCCTGTCCTCTGCATTTCCTTCCCTGCCCATAATTTCGATGGATTCTAAAGCAGTAATCGCATCATTCTTTTTTCCTGATTTAAGCAGACAAATTGCTGCATAATACATTGGTTTTGGATCTTTCAATCCTGAAATCAGGCAGGCAAAAGAATAGGATTGTGCAGCTTCAGCAAATTCGCCTAATCCCTGTTGAGATGCAGCAAGCCCCATATAAAAACGCTGCTGAGAATGATCATAAAGGCACAGTGCCCTGAAAATATTTTTTGCGTCGTTGTAGCTCTTTACAGAATAGTTCTGATAGGCAAGGGCATACAAAGACTCGAGCTGCTCATCTGTTATACCTGCTGCATCAGCGATTGCACCGCCTGATTTGAGTAGGGAAACAAATTCCTCAACCTTCTTTTCAAAAACACTGTTGTTTGCCTTATCCATAACTCAACTCCCTTTTATTAGATGAATTTCTTCATCCTGTCTGCCTAAAGTATAGAATGTATGTTACATTTGTGCAACTACATAATAGAAATTATTTCAATACTGTGTAAAAACTGTTAACTACATCATGTTTGACTGATTTATATCCTGATCCTGTCAACTGGCTGAACCGATATTTCAGGAGTAAGCTCCTGATAGTCAAGGACAGCAACCTCAAAGAATTCTGATTCAAGCAGTCTTCTGACATATCGCCTGATATCAATTGAGGCGATAATAACCACATTCTTTCCCTTACGGTTCCCCAGAGCTCTTTTGGCATCTGTAAGAATTGCCTTTGAACTTTGTGGGTCAAGGGCAAGAAATGAACCTGCAGATGTCTGACGAATTGATTTTCTGATAGTCTCTTCAACATTTGGCTCTAAAAGAACAGCAGGAAGAATATTCTGGCCTGCACAGTACTTGTAGCTTATCTGACGACTCAAAGCTGTTCTTATGTACTCGCAAAGCATGATCAGATCCTTTTCCTTTGGAGCCCAGGCTATTATGGCCTCCAGAATTGCACGCAGATCTCTAATGGAGATCTGTTCCTGTACCAGACGTTTGAATATTTCTGCAATTTTCTGCAGTGTAAGAAGTCTTGTAGCCTCATGCACAAGGTCAGGGGCTCTCTCTTCCATCTTATCGAGGAGGAATTTTGTTTCCTGAAGACCGATAAAGTCACTGGCATGCCTTGCAAGCACTAAAGAGAGATTGAGGGAGATAACCTTTTCCTTTTCAAGGAAAGCAATACCGAATTCCCTGAGTTTTTGAGTGTCCTTTTCAGAGACCCACCAGGCTTTTTCAGATGGAAGGAAAGGAAGTCCCTCTTTGACATCAATTCCAAGCATACGAACATTGTCAGGATCTTCCCTGACAAGCACATAATTAGTTTCAAGGCAGCCTCTTGCAATTGGAATTTCATCAAGATTAAGCACATACTCATTCTCTTTGAGCTGAGCATTCTCTCTTAGATTAACTCCAGGGAACGGCACACCAAGATCATAATAAAGAGCGCTTCTCAATGAAGCTAGCTCCTCATTTAGAAGACCATAATCAATGCGGCTTTGAAGTGCTGGTGGCATGTCAAGAATAATAGGTACAACAGGAGAGAAATCATCCCCAGGCTTTGCCACTTTTCTTTTTGAGGCAGCAGGACTTAGAGTTTTCTGAATCTCTTTTTTAGGATCAACATGTTTTGATGCCTTAACCTTTACGTATCTTAGAGCATAACCAATGGATCCTAAAATAAAAGCCAAAGAGAAGAGCTGTGGTTTTGGGAAACCTGGGATCAGAGCAAAGAGAAATACCAGCATTGCAGCAATAAGCATAGCTCTTGGCTGTGAAAAAATCTGGGTTCCTATCTGTTCACCTACATTGTCAGACTCTCCACCTGAACGGGTAACAAGAATACCTGCTGAAATTGCAATCAGAAGAGATGGGATCTGGGAGACAAGTCCGTCACCAATAGTTAAAACACCATATAACTGCAGAGCCTCTCCTGAGGTCATACCTGACTGACTTACACCGATAATGGTACCTGCAACAATATTAACAGCTGCAATTAAAAGACCTGCTATAGCATCACCTTTAACAAACTTCATGGCACCATCCATGGCACCATACATCTGGCTTTCAAGGGATACAGCCGCTCTACGCTTCTGGGCTTCTTCAGAGTCAATAGATCCAGAACGCAGATCAGCATCAATTGACATCTGCTTACCTGGCATAGCATCAAGAGAGAATCTTGCACCAACCTCTGATACACGCTCAGCGCCTTTGGCAATAACTAAAAACTGCACAATGGCGATGATAATAAACACCACAGCACCGACAATAAAGTTTCCGCCTACAGCAAATTCACCAAAGGTAAAGATAATCTCGCCTGCATCAGCCTGCAGAAGAATAAGTCTCGTGGTTGAAATATTAAGACCGACTCTAAAAAGTGTAGTAAACAGGAGCAGAGTTGGAAAGGATGAAAAACTCAGCACATTCGGAGCGTACATCGTCATCATCAAAATGACAAAAGACATTGAAAGGTTTGCTGAAATAAGAAGATCCACTACCCAGGTTGGAAGTGGAACCACCATAAGAGCAATAACAGCAACTACCATACCTACCAGCACAAAATCAGCATGGCGGGTTACCATAAGAGAGGCGTTTCTGGCGTTATCCAATAAACTCATGGGCTAAATCTTTCCTATTTCACTGACCACTTTCCTTGCTTCGCCATTTCTGCCAAGTTTCTGCAAGGCTCTGGCTCTGAGTAGTCCCATTGATTTTTTTATTTCAGGATCAGGGTTAAAAAAAATCATATCATCGGTGACATCTACAACCTGCTGATACTTCTCACTGGCATCAAAACATCTGACTATCATGGCTCTTGCCCAGAGATCTTTAGGATACATGGCAAGAATCGCCTTTACGGCCCTGATTGCAGATTCAAGATGGCGGATCTGGAAAAAAAAGAAGGCCAATACCTTCACTGCTGACAGTTCATCATCTTCAAGAATTCCGTTCATCATGCCATCCCCATCAATCCAAGATAAGCATTTAGCAATTCACGGTTATCCATCAGTGACTGCATATCATCACGAACAAAATGTCTGACATCCACATCCTTGACTGTCGACATTTTCTCAAATGCTCTCTGCAGGGCAGAGTTCAAATGTTTTGGCTGCAGAAGTTCCTCATGACCTACTTTTGGGATTAAACTTGTATCAACGCTATTGCTGATACTTTCACCACGGTAAAGATCCTCTAGTCGTACATCTCCAGTCTTAGCCGTTGAAAGTTCTTTTATTTCAGGCAGATGAGCATCTGTTGCACTTGGAAGTACAGAACTGACACCAATATGAGAATTTAATAAATTAACCTGCGACATAACTATGTTTTCCCAAGTATGATTTCTGCCTGTTCCTTAAGGCGGATAATTGCATTTTCAAGTTCGCCAGCCGTGATATTTTCACTAAGAGCAGTCACAAGCATCAGATTATCCTTATGACATGCCACAGCAAAATCTATAACTCTTCTGCTTTCATAGGAGCAAGAAGCAAAGGCTTTCTCTAAAAAATTCAGATCATATGTGTCATAGGCAAACTCTACAGCAAGATTAAGGCGTCTCTCGTTTCCCTTGGAATATTCAAGGCAGTATGAATACTTGCCATCCAAAATAAAGCATAAGGGAGTGTTCTCATCAAATGAGAGTTCACCAATTCCAAGTCGGGAAGAAAATGCCTTAACCTCTGCATCTATCATATCTATTTACCGCCATTTTCTAACCACTGATCTTCACGTTCTATGCTCTCATCCACAAATTTCTGGACCGCATCCATTACTGTTTCTCTTTTTTCTGTTTCATCAAACAGTTCTACAGACAGATTTCTGCAGGCATTTAGCAGTTCCTGAGCTAAAATAACCTCCTTTTCAGGATCCTGTTTAGGCAACTCCTCATAAACAGTTCTCACCTGTGTGGACTGAATAAATCTTGACTGTGAAAGGTTCAAAAGCCTGCTTAGCATATTTTTACCGCTAAGTTCCAAATTATCAGCTCCAACAGCATTCTTCATACGCATTGATGTGGTCTCTAGCATATTCTTAGAACTGTTTAACACCCTGACTTTAGCAAGGTTTGATCCAACTACTTCTAAGGCAGCTACATCTTTTGAGTGATCTACGCTTGAAAGATCTACAGCCAAGGCCTTGATCATAAACTCAATACCCTGATCCTGTTTGTCTTTATTGAATTTTTCCTCAATAAAATCAAGCATCTGTGATGGGGATGAGAACTTGTTGATAATGTCACTGTATACAGTACACAGCTGATGAGCATCTAAAAGATCATGACTTGATGAGGCTAAATCCACAACATTAACGGCGGCAAGGATCTCTGATTTCTTGCTTTTGAACAGATCATCTGCTGCTTTTTCAAGTTCTGTTTTTATGTGGGGATCAGACTGTTTTTCAATCTGATCTTTTAAAAACACATACGAACTTGATGCGTGTGAACCACTTTGTTCAAGTGATTTGAGAAGCTCTTTAAAACTCTTGCCACTGTTTCTCCAGACTTCAAGAAGTCTGACGCGGGTATTGTCATCTTTGTTATTATAAAGAGCTGTTACTTTTGAGAATTTCTCTATCAGCTCCTCTACGTGAGCCTTACCGGCCTTCTGTTTGCGATCGGCAAGTTTGACCTGCTTTGAATTATCCCTGCAGAATGTCAGTTCTTCAGCACTGTCCTCAAGAGCTGACAGAGGGTCATCAACTATCTGCACCTCCATATTTGACAGTGTTCCAGTCATATTTGCTGACTGACCCACTGTCGTTTGTGTGGATGAAGGCGACATCTGATTCTGAGAAATTCCTTCAATCATGACAAAACTCCATCTGAAAGTGCAATACAGATATATAAGACAAGCAGTCTATCTTGCTCTTGCAAGTTCAGAGCTAATTTCACTTTCCTTCTGAATCTGGGAGTTTGCACCAGAAAGGAAGGTATTGTACTGTCCCATGAAATCCTGACACTCAATCATCAGCTGCTGGGTATCAGTGCCATAATTTGACTCCTGGAATGACTGCATCTGAGAAATATACATGTCAAGCTTATCTTTGGATAAATCACCTGAAACATCTATCTTTGAACTTGTACAGATATTCAGATTACCTACTGGAGTCTTCAAAGACTTTATTTGCTCCATTCTTGAGGCTCTGTCAGTCTTTGAAAGGCTGTCAAAATTCTCTTTTAAGTTTCTTAAAGAATTGATTGCCTCAGTAATACTCTTTGAATCTTCCTGGGCTTCTCTTATGGTTTGTATTTTCTGTTCTGCCTTGGACTTGTTTGATTTTGCAAGTTCAAGCTGAACCATAGCAAACACATACTGAATGCTTTTTCCCTGAAGAGAGGTTTCACCAATAGAATTTACAAAGCTTGCACCGTTTAAACCGCTTACATTGCTCATCTTGTATCTCCCTCTGAGTATCCTCAGAATTAAAAAGAAATAAGCATTAAATAATTTCTGTTATGTAGTTACATAATAGTACATTATTTAAAACTTTGCAAAATATTTTAGCTTTCTATATGTGACAGAAAGCTCATTTTGGGCTATTTCTTTAGATTCTAAGGCCTCTTGATCTTGACCTTGATATGGAGTGCTCTGGCATATTCATGCGCTCAAGCTTGTCTTTAAATTCCAGAACTCTTCTCTCACCTGCCCTTTTAGCTTCCTGTTTTGCACTATCTAACATACGATCATCAAGTTTTACGTTAGGATCGATTTCCGGCTTCATACTGTCTAAAGTATCTTCAATAGCCTTTTCTACAGAAGCCAAAGAGGCAAGCTCTGACTCAACTTCACGGATAAATTCTTCAATAAACTCATCTTTTAGCATTTTAATTTCCTTATGTTGTCTGATACGTTAATATTCAATATTCCTGGTTCTAAAATCTTCAAGTTCCTTTTCTTCTGACTTTTCTTCTCTGCTTTTCTCCAGTAAAGTCCAGATCTCCTCGTGTTTCTCTATTTTTCCAAGAGCTTTTCTGGCTTTAAGACTCTCTTCCCTTGCTTTTTCATATTCTTTTTTTGAGTCTTCAACTGCAGACTTAAGTTTGATGATACTTTCCTGAAGTTCAACCTCTTTTGCAGCAAGAGAGGCAATTCCTGCATTGAAAGCGTGAATCTCCTCCTGGGTCTTTACAGTACCTAACAGAGAATCATAGCGCCTTGAGGTTTCCAAAAACCTGTACTGCCTATACTCTTCTAGATCTTTCTGCCTAGTCTCAAGTTCACTGATAGTCTGCTCTAAAACTTTTCTTGCGCAAATTTCGCTGTTCAGAGCATCCTGCTGTCTTCTGCTTCTTATCTGTTTTAATGACTGAAGCGGATAGCGGTTCATTATCAGTCACCATTGTTAAGTTTTGAAACAATCTTGAGAATTTCAGCAACCTGAATGAGAAGATCTCTTGGAACATATTCATCCTCATTGCCTTCAGCATACAAAGCTCTTGCAAGAGGTGGCTGACGCATTACAGGTATATGCTCCTCTTTAGCTATTTCTATCATTCTTTTTGCAAGATCTCCCTGCCCTTTGGCAAGTACCACAGGAAGTTCTGTCCGCCCAGGTTCATAGTCGACTGCAACAGCATAATGAGTTGGGTTCACAATCAGTACCTTTGCCTTTCTGGTCTTTGCCAGAGTATTCTGATTTATCATCTCCTGATGGAGCTGTTTCCTCTTCTGCTTTATTTGAGGATCACCTTCCATCTCCTTATATTCACGCTTTACCTCATCCATAGACATCATATGATCCTTGGTGTACTTGTACTTTGTGTACAGAAAATCAAGGGCTGCAAGTACAGCAAAAGCCACAATGGTATAAGTTGCCAGATCTCTTAGCATCTGCCCTAAGATAAGCAATACAGAACCTATATTTCCTGATGTGACTTTAAACAGTTCTCTTGAGTTGTCGTGTGCGGCAAGATAGATTGCTACGGCAAGGGTAAAAACCTTAATGATGTTTTTGAAAAATTCAAAAACATTCTTTAAGGAGAAAACCTTTTTGACCCACTTTTTAGGCGAAAGATTTTCAAGTTTCGGCATAGCTGCTTTTGGAGCAAATAACATTCCTGTCTGAGCAAGCAGAGATAAAAGAGCTGCACAGATAACAGCCATGACAATCGGAGCTACTATAGTAACCGCAGTTGAGACTACAAGGCCACCTAACAGTTCAAGGGCCTCAGAAAATGGCATAACAGGAGCCTTGGTAAAGACAGTCGAGGTTACTGCCACAAGCTCTGAAAAAATGTTTTTTGCATTTATAACAAAATAAAAGATAATAATGGCGACCACAGCAAAAGATACAATTTCTGTACTTTTGGCTATATCACCCTTTTCTCTAGAATCTCTAAGCCTTTTCGGGGTAGGTTGTTCTGTTTTTTCGCCGCTCACTTAATACCTTGAACTGTAATAATTTTTATCAGTCTTTATAGTATTAACGACAAAAACGATTAATCAAATTACGAAAGGATTAAATTGTGATATATCTGAAGAATATTCACATTTTTATCATACCCAAGATCTTAGTAACCATTTGAAAATCAAGGGTATTTATTAAATTA
>JBJEWY010000074.1:0-7846 GCA_051885305.1 Succinivibrio sp.
ACCTAGAGTGCATCTAGTTTTGTTTTAAATTTCCATGTGGGAAACTAGAGTTAAACACTTAAAAAGAGTAAAAAATTATCTTTCTAATTAAGATCAGTTGGCTATGAAAATTCAAATATATGTGAGAAATTTAGTTTCTAATTAAGATAGGTAAACCTATATGATATTGGATCTGTAATGATGTTTTTAAGAGATTATTTATTTGTTTAAAAGCTCTAAAATGTATTTTACAAGCAATGTTTATAATAAAAAAATCCTCAAATTTTCATCTGAGGATTTTCTACTAACTGCTACAGTTTAATGTAGGTATTTATAAAGCGATTTTTAATTAAACACGCTTCTTGAACTCGTTGGTACGAGTATCAATTTCGATTTTGTCGCCGATGTTAACAAAATCTGGTACAGAAATTTCGTAACCAGTACCTGCAAGACGAGCTGGTTTTACAACTTTACCTGAGGTATCACCTTTAACAGCAGGCTCGGTGTATTCAACTTCACGAACGATTGAGATTGGTAATTCAACAGAAATTGCCTTACCGTTGTAGAAGGTAACCTGGCATACGTCTTCCATACCGTCGATAAGGTAATTTAAAACGTCACCCATGTTATCTTTTTCGATCTCGTACTGGTTGAATTCTTCATCCATGAATACATACAGTGGATCGTTGAAATATGAGTAGGTGCAGTCCTTGTGATCAAGGATTACGTCGTCTAAACGATCGTCTGCACGGAATACAGTTTCAGTACCGCCATTTGAAAGAAGGTTCTTTAACTTCATCTTTACAACTGCTGCGTTACGACCTGATTTGCTGTATTCAGCTTTCTGAACAACCATTGGGTTGTTGTTTAACATGATTACGTTGCCAGCGCGTACTTCTTGAGCTAATTTCATAGTAAAACCTATAAGTAAAAAAATGAATCAGGCAGGACCAAATTCCGGTCATGCTAACAATGATATTTATCATTGTTGTGATGTCCGGTTTGCCATGCTTGTTTATTTATGCAAGGTAATTAAGCTCATGGCTTAATCTTATAAACCAACATCATCTAGTTTATATATTTGCTGAATTTTGTAAATTGCAACAAATTATCTAAATATTTTACCATTTTTTTTAATTTATTTTCAAAATGGCTCTAAATTTTTGTTTTTATAAAAGTCAAAAGGTTATTTGTAAGGGATCCGTTTGAAATCAGATGGTTAGCCCACTCCTTACTTATTGTTTTCCAACTGTTAAGATATTCTTTGAAATTTAATTTCTGAATATAGTTACGGTAATTAATGTCACCGTTGTACCATAATGTAAGTTTTCTTAATGTTTCGACTGCATTTTTGTCAGTGCAGTATTTGTTCATGCAGTCGAAAAGAGCATTAATTTTGTTTATATGAGCGTTTTCATCCTGCGGATATATATGCCAGAGAAAACAGTTTCCTGTAAGCATTGCTCTTACAATGGAGTCTTCACCTCTTACCAAGTTAATGAGTGAGTTAGTTAAACAAGTGTCATACCCATTCTGATCTGTCATCTGTTCAACTCTGACAGAGTAGTTACCCTCTTTGAAAGAGTCTTTTATTTTATGATTTGTTTTGTATAAAGAATTAAAGTTTATTAAAGGTTTCCCCTCAAAAATCAGAAGATCCATATTCAATTGAAGATCATGGTCAAGTTTATCTAAAAATTCTTTTACCCTCTCATTCTCATATGAGAAAAGTGTAATCTGATTGTTTTTATCACAGCTTTTTATTTTTGTGAGAAAATCATCTTCAATTACTACGCCGCCAGTTTTACCGGTAAAACCTGGAAAGAAAAAATAACTTACTATTCCATCTGTATATGATGGAAGTGTATGACAATCCTCTGCAAAATCTTCTGCTGTCAGATATTCAAGATTTATTACTAAGCTTTTCTTATCTTTAAGGTGAAATAATATGTCATCAGGAAGACGTAAGGAAAAGGCTTGTATAACGACATCTGAAGGAATGTACTGAATGTTGTTTGAAGGCCAGGAAAGAATTTTTAGTTTACTGTTACTTTGATCATTAGATCCTGTAATTTTATTTATTACATTAAGGTCATTACAAAAAATTCTTACCTGACAATTTTTATTAGTCAGGTCTCTTCCTAATCTTAGACAAACTCCAGCGTCACCATAGTTGTCTATTACATCGCAAAAAATATCAATGGTATTCATGGATAAGATATAAATCAAATTTATAAAATTACACTTCTGTCAAATATTTTAATAAAGGAATTTTTAAAATGTTATGTCAATAGATTATTGGAAAATTTAATAAATTTATGTGTTGAATTTATTGTAATCTATTGGTCATAATATAACGACTAAGTTTTTAAATAACTTATTGATTTTTATTAAAATTTTTTTAATTTGTTTTTATTTCAATAACATATCTTTCATAATCAAACCGGACAGAAAATGATCAGATTCATAGTTAAGAGAGATGGTCGCAAAGTAACCTTTAACGAGGATAAGATTACTGTTGCCATTGGTAAAGCATTATCATCTGTTCATCCAGATGATAAGACTTTAAGTGCTGCTGAAGTTGAGTTAGCTGAGAAGTTAACAAAAGAAGTAGTTGCTGAAATTGAAAAAATGAATCTTGATGAGCCTACAGTGGAGAGCACTCAGGACGTCATTGAAAAGGTTTTGATTAAGTCTAAGATGGTTACTGAGGCAAAGAATTATATTCTTTATCGTCAGAACCGTACCAATGTAAGAAGTTATAACGCTGAACTAACCAGAATATATCGCGATTTAACTTCAAAGAGCACAGCTGACATGGATCTTAAGCGTGAGAATGCCAACATCGATGCCAATGCTCCTATGGGATTGATGTTACGCTTTGGTTCTGAAGGTTCAAAAGATTATGTAAAGCGCTATGTATTAAGACCTGAGCATTCAATTGCTCACTCACGTGGTGATATTCACATCCACGACTTAGACTTTTACATGCTGACAATTAATTGCTGTCAGATTGGCCTTAAAGATTTGTTTAAGCGTGGTTTCTCAACAGGTCACGGTTTCCTTCGTGAGCCTCAGTCAATTCAGTCAGCAGCTGCTCTCTCCTGCATTGCTATTCAGTCAAACCAGAATGATATGCATGGCGGTCAGTCTATTCCTTTATTTGAGTATGATTTGGCACCTTATGTTGCAAAATCATATATAAAACATTTACAGAAGGTAATCTGTGTTTGCTTAAGAAATGATGAAGTTTCATTAGATGATCTTAAAAACTTCTGTGATGATCTTTACGAGAAGACAGAAACTTGCCTATCAGAAGAATCTCAGAAACTTATCAAGGAAAAGGTACTTGATATTTTAAATGCTAATAATCCAAATGGAGATAATAAGAAAGATCTTGATTATATTATAGCTGAATCAATCAAGATGACTGAGCGTGAAACTTATCAGGCAATGGAAGCTTTAATTCATAACTTAAATTCCATGCAGTCAAGAGCTGGTGCTCAGGTTCCTTTCTCATCAATCAACTATGGTACAGGTACAACCCCAGAACAGCGTATGTTAATGAAGAATGTTCTTCTTGCAACTGATGCTGGTTTAGGTGGTGGAGAAACTCCTATTTTCCCTGTTCAGATTTTCAAGGTAAAAGATGGTATCAACACCAAGAAGGGTGATCCAAACTTTGATTTATTTGAACTTGCATGTAAGGTATCTGCAAAGAGACTGTTCCCTAACTTCTCATTCTTAGATGCACCTTACAACATGAAGTACTACAAGCCTGGTCATCCAGAAACTGAAGTAGCCCTTATGGGTTGCAGAACCAGAGTTGTATCAAATGATTATGATAAGACCAAGGAAGTTATTCCTGGACGTGGTAACCTTTCATTCACAACTATCAATCTGCCAAGACTAGGTATTGAGGCTCATGGCTCAATTAGCACTTTCTTTGAATCTTTAGATAAGATGATGTACATGATTTTTGATCAGCTCATGGACAGATTCGAAATTATCGCTAAGAAACAGGTGTTAAACTATCCATTCTTAATGGGACAGGGTGTATGGGTTGATTCTGAAAGATTAAATCCAGAGGACAAGATAGAAGATATTATCAAGAACGGAACTATGTCAGTTGGTTTTATTGGCCTTGCTGAGTGTCTTGTTGCTTTAATCGGCAAGCATCATGGTGAGAGTAAAGAAGCCTTTGATTTAGGTTATAAGATCTTGTCCCATATGCGTGAGATAACAGACAAGCATACAAGAGACACTGGTCTTAACTTCTCATTATTCTCTACACCAGCTGAAGGCTTATCTGGACGTTTCGTAAAGATTGATAAGAAGCTTTATGGAATTATTCCTGGTGTTACTGACAGAGATTATTACACCAACAGCTTCCATGTACCTGTTTACTACGATATTACAGCAGCAAAGAAGATCGAAATTGAAGGTCCTTTCCATGCTTTGTGCAACGCAGGTTCAATCTCATATGTGGAGATGGATGGTGATCTGACAAGAAATATTGAAGCTTTCGAGAAGATCATTCTTCACATGAGAGATTGTGGAGTAGGTTATGGCTCTATCAATCATCCTGTAGATCGTTGTCCTGTATGTAACTACGTAGGCGTGATTGGAGATACATGTCCACGTTGTGGAAGAAAGGATGGTGAAGGTGTAAGCATTGAGCGTCTCAAGAAGCTTGGTGTAGGTTGCATCTGCATGGGTTAAAAGATTTTTAAGAATTACAGCAATTTTATTTCAATAACAAGAGGTAGTGTTTATGCAAACTAGATTACATGCTCGTAATGGTATTGTAGGTCAGGGAGTCAAATTTGAGAGAATCCGTAGAGTTACAGGATACCTTGTAGGCACTTTAGACCGTTTTAACAACGGTAAAAGAGCCGAAGAACATGATCGAGTAAAGCACATGACCATCTAATTTAATGGATACAACTGACATTTCTTTATTAGATACAACAACCTTAAGAATCGCCGGGGCTATTAACGAATCTATAGTGGACGGCCCCGGAATAAGATATGTTGTTTTTACTCAGGGTTGCCTTTTAAACTGTAAAGGTTGCCATAACCCTCAGGCCCGACCTCTTGATGGAGGTATCGAGGTAAAACTGAGGGTTCTTTACGATGAAATCAAAGAAAACTCACTGGTAGATGGTGTTACATTTTCTGGTGGAGAACCATTCTTACATCCTGAACCACTGTACATATTCGCGAATATACTAAAGAGCGAAGGATATAATCTGTGGTCTTATTCTGGCTATACTTTTGAGAAAATTATTCAGGATAAGTCTAAACTGCGATTTTTAAGCCTGCTAGATGTACTGGTTGATGGTCCTTTTATTGAAGATAAAAAATCTTTAGAATTAGATTTCCGAGGATCTTCTAATCAGCGTATTATTGATGTACAGAAATCATTGAAACAAAATTCTGTAGTTTTAATGGATGGATTCAGATAGTTCTGGTGAAGGATAAAAAAGTAGTTTGTAATTCTTGTGACATGACTGTTCTTGTTCAGGATCACGACAGAAAGAGCAATCATATTTGTCCAAGATGCGGTAAAAAACTCCTGTACGATAGAGATGTTAGAGTTAAAGATGTTGCTTTGGTAGCTTTCGGCGCTCTGATATTTCTTTGTATCAGTATTGTTGAGCCCTTTATGTCCATATCTTCCATGGGGCTCAAGTCTGGTATGTCTCTTTATTCTATTGTTTCAATTCTAAACGTGAACTGGGGACTTTTACTGCTTTCATTTCTTGTTTTTACCTTTTTTGCTCCTGTTTCAGTACTAGTAATAATCACCCTTGTTGGTATCTTTGGTCTAAGACCAACACATCTGATGTGTAAAATCTATGGAATATTTCAGAATCTGTGTATGGTTGATGTTTTTGTATTAGGTGTTGCTGTAAGCCTTATCAAGCTTACTTCTCTTGCAGATGTATCTTTTTATACTGGGTTTTATACAACACTTGTGTTTTCAGTTCTTATGATCTGGTGCTGCATAAAAGTAAATGCAGAAAGATTATGGGAAATGAGAATGCCACAGCAGGATCTTGATGTCCCAACTGGTGTTATAGCAAAAGATTATGGTTATAAATGTTGCCGTGAATGTGGTTATGTATTCAAATCTTCCAATGAGGAGAAAGATATATGCCCAAGATGCGGATCTAAAGTTACTTATAGGGAAAAACAGTATTACTCCAAATGTTTATCCCTTTTAATATCTGCCGTAATACTTTATTTGCCTTCAAATCTTTACCCTGTTATGTATACAGAGTTTATAGGATCAACTACAGGATCTAATATTATTGAAGGTGTTATAGCAATGTGGAATATGAATTCATATTTCGTAGCTGCTGTTATTCTTATTGCTTCAATCTTTATTCCTGCATTTAAAATTTTAGCAATGGGCTTTATTCTTTATGTAACTAAGCACAATAGAATAAAATCAAAAAAGAAAATAAGTCTTCTGTATCGCTTTGTAATAGTGATAGGGAGATGGTCGATGATTGACGTATATGTGGTGATAATCATGTCTGCCATTGTTAAGATTAATTCAATACTGAATATTAGTCCTGGTTTTGCAATCATATGTTTCTGCTCAGTAGTTCTTATTACTCTTTTTTCTGCAGAATCATTTGATGAACGTCTAATTTGGGATCAAAAAGAATATGAGTGAAAAAAGTAGCAAGATAGTAAAAAATAGTCATTTTTCAATATATTATCTAGTACCTATAATCGCTCTGATAATATCTGCAATTCTTATCTGGACTAATACTCTTTCTAGAGGTAAGACAATCAGTCTTATTATGAATGATGCCAGTGGTATTGAAGTTGGAAAGACTTTGGTAAAGTACAGATCGGTTAATGTTGGAACTGTAAAATCAGTTAACCTGACAGAAGACTTTTCAAGAGCTATAGCAAAAATCGAGATGTATCCAGATACTGACAGCCTCTTAAATGAGGACAGTGTATTCTGGATTGAAAAACCAAGAATTCAGACAAACAGCATTACAGGTCTCGATACCCTGATATCTGGTTCATATATCAGAATTTCAAAGGGTAAGTCATCAATTATGTCTGATAGCTTTACTGTTGTTGATAATGTTCCTGTTGGAGTTGATGAAAATGGAGTAGCTTTAAAGCTGGATAGTATGCTATCGACCAATATTCCAGCTGGTACCAATATTAACTATCATGGTTTCAGCATAGGTGTAGTTATTGATTCAAAATACGATCTCGATGAGCATAAAACTATATATAACATTATCATCAAGAAACCATATGACAGGTTAATTGATACCAATTCTGTATTCTGGTTAGATCCTGGTTTTGCTTTTGAGCTTGGACCAAAAGGTATTGGTTTTTCTGTGCCAAGTCTTGATAACCTTATCAATGGAAGTATCAATGTAGACAGATTTGCTTATAACAAAGGAAATTCAATTCAGGACAACGATAAGTTTATCCTTTATTCAAGCAATTCAGATGCTAAATATGCAAGTATGGATGCCAATCCTAAATATGTGGTTATGTTGACTGATGATACTATGGGATTAAATGAAGGTACAAAGGTTTATTATCGTGGAATTGAAATAGGTCAGATTGTAAAGATACCTTGGTTTAAGGAAACAAGCGAGATTTACGATGCTAAATCAAGAATACCAGCATTGATTGTTTTAAACTCAAATAAAGAGGACACAGACAAAGCACAAAAGACTTTTGATGCTTTGTTAAAGCAGAAAAAACTCTGTGCGGTAATTGGAAGTGATAATCTTATATCGTATGGCAAAAAGCTTAATTTTGTAATCATACCCAAGACCTTAAGCAATTTTAGCAGAAGGATTTGGTTGGTTAACGA
>JBJEWY010000075.1:0-31985 GCA_051885305.1 Succinivibrio sp.
TATCTATCAAGGCCTTGGAGAAGTGTACATTAGTACAACTGTCGAAAATCGGATTATAACTATCCTTTGCCCAAAATTATGAAAAATAAGCCTAAAATTTTGAAAAATTGAGCCTGATATTTGACAGAACCGAGTATTTTCAAGGGCTTTTGAGTTTACAGAAAATTAACAAATATGCTTTCAGAGAGTTAACAATTAGTAAAGAAAATTAAAATAGCTCTATTCAAGTTGGAGCATTAAATATAAAATTACCCATTAATAGAATTGGTAAACAGGATAAAAATGTTTTCTACAATAGCCTTTATACTAGTAGTCATGCTTCTTTTGCTGGCAGCCCTTGATCTGTTTGTCGGCGTAAGTAACGATGCCGCTAACTTCTTAAACTCAGCTGTTGGTACAAGAATCGCCCCACTTGCCATTATTATGGCAGTTGCCTCCGTTGGTGTTCTGACAGGTGCTACCTTCTCATCTGGAATGATGGAAATTGCAAGAAAGGGCATGCTCCATCCTGATATGTTCAACTTTGAAGAGATTCTTCTGATATTTGCCTCGGTGATGGTAGCAGATGTTATCCTCCTGAATCTTTTCAATTCGCTTGGACTTCCAACTTCAACTACCGTTTCTATTATTTTTGAACTCTTAGGTGCTGCGACCTTTGCCTCATTCTTCAAGGTTTATAACACTGATCTCTCATATTCTGAGATTTTCAATTACATCAAACTCGACAGAACTGCCACGATTGTATCTGCTATTCTGCTCTCTGTTGTAATTGCCTTCATCGTGGGTATGATGGTCCAGTTTATAGCTAGAGTTCTGTTCTCATTCAGATTTGAGAAGTCTGTTAAGGTGCTAGGCGGTGTGTTCTGTGGTATTTCCGTAACCGCAATTGCCTTCTTCCTCATCATGAAGGGCGCTAAATCAGCATCTTTCATGAAACCAGAATATGTGGAATTCCTAAACAGCAATTTCCAGCTGATTATGTGGAGTATCTTCTTTATCTTCACAATATTAGGTCAGATCATGGTTTTTACAGGCGGTAATGTGTTCCGTCTGATTATTCTTGCTGGTACCTTTGCACTTGCATTCTCATTTGCAGGAAACGATCTTGTAAACTTCGTGGGTGTGCCTTTAGCAGCTTTGGATTCATGGAATGAGTGGCAGTTAAACGGTCTTGGGGATTTCCACTTCATGATGGATGCACTTAACAACACAAGTGTAACCTCAACCTTCTGGCTGTTCCTGTCAGGTGCAATCATGTGTCTGACTTTATGGACCAGTAAAAAGGCCCGTCATGTTATTCAGACCTCAATCAATCTGTCATCTAGCGTTTCAGGCGCAAGAGAGCAGTTTGGTGCCTCAACTATGGGCAGAATCATCACCCGTATAGGTCTTGGTGTCTCACGTACTGTTTACAACGTAATGCCTGAGAAGGCTCTGCAGTTTATCAGAGTCCGCTATCGTGCACCTGTTGTTGTAAAAGGTGAGGACAGACTGCCATTTGACTATCTGCGTGCCTCAATCAATCTTGTGGTTGCAGCTGCTCTTATATCATTTGCAACTTCATTGAAGCTGCCATTATCAACAACTTATGTAACTTTTATGGTGGCAATGGGTACCTCATTTGCTGATGGTGCCTGGGACAGAGAAAGTGCAGTCTACAGAATTTCAGGTGTGATTACTGTTATCGCTGGCTGGTTCTTGACTGGTATTTCAGCATTTACTTTTGCCTGTGTTGTAGGATTTATAATTTTTAACTTGGGTATTGTGGCAGCCTTATGTCTGACACCTATTGTATTCTGTCTTATCATCTATTCAAACTTCTTTAAAAAGAGCAAGACAGAGAAGGCTCTTACAGTTTTGAATGCCAAGAACGATCAGGAAATTCTAAAGTCAGTTGCCTCATCTGTTCCTGAGTATTTCCAGAAAGAAGCTGTATGTATCGAGCGTGCTCTAGATGCTTTCTTTGAGGATAACGAGTTTGCTTTGAGACGTTCAAGAAACAAGGCATCCAATATTTCAGAAGCCTTGTCTGAAGTCAGAAGAACCTATTATTCACTGGCAATGGACAATGAGCACAGTTTCATGGGCTCTAAGAGAAATTCACCTAAGTTTACCAATGATGCAAAGTTCTTCTTCTACCTTGTATTCTCAAATATGCGTGAGGCAAGTAAGTCTGTTCATTACACTCTTGTACAGGCTGTAAATCATGTTGCCAATCGTCATACCATCTTCAAAGGGCTGATGAAAGAAAGTCTATATGAGCTTTTAAAACGCATTGAAAAGATTGGAGATGACTTAAGAACCATTGAGAGTACACCTTCTCCTGAAAATGTTGAGAGCATGGTAAAGCATTCAAAGAAACTAAACCGTGACATCGACAGATATCAGTTAGAGCTTGTAAGTCTCATTGGCAGAGCTCATATTTCAATGCACTCCTCAGAGATGTACCTGACATTCCTTCAGTGTATGCGTGATATGGCAAACCGTTATGTGGCCGTATGTATGCAGGCTCATGCTCTTGCTGAAATTGTGTACGGCAAGCCAAATCTCATGTCATCAGACTCAAATGTTGAAAGCGCTGAAAGCTTAGAGTTTGATTCCACCTTTACAGGGGAGGATGAGCATGTGCAATCACCAGATGAGAGCATGTCTGCTCAGAAGGTAGGACCTTTATCTGATGATGACGATTCTTTTGTTGAACTGCCAAAATCTCCTGCTCAGGTTGAATCAGAAGTTGCTGATGCCGCAACAAAAGACAGCTCCTCAGATGAGGTGGCAAAACAGGAATAATTGATTCCTATACTTATTCAAATCAGATCTCCTTCGTTCAAAACTACAGTTTCTGGTGTTACCCAGAAACTGCTTTTTCGCTAATGTTTTAGTGAGTATCGTATAGCTAATTTGTCATATCGTTATAAAAGAGAAATACGGCTTGTTAGAGCTTAGTGCTTGATAAAAAGTAATGTTTGACACATTTTTTATGCTCTAATTTTGAAATTCATCAAAAATACAGTAAGAATATTTGCCAAATTCTGAATGCTTGACGATAATTTCAGTAACTAGACGTTGTTATTTTATTGTTATTGAGGATGTTTTATGAATCTGTTCTCAAGTATGCCCGTACGTACAAAGTTGCTTTCTGCTTTTATGGCAGTAATTTTTCTGACTTTGGTAATATCAGTTGTAGCTTTAGTTAACCTAAATTCTATCAAGTCGTCTGTAGGTTTTGCAGATGAGCGATTAGCTAATGACTACAATCCTAATACTGAGATCAGTG
Organism: Succinivibrio sp.; assembly: GCA_051885305.1. Taxonomy (GTDB): domain Bacteria; phylum Pseudomonadota; class Gammaproteobacteria; order Enterobacterales; family Succinivibrionaceae; genus Succinivibrio. The sequence goes on from JBJEWY010000075.1 coordinate 3,278, forward strand.
CGATTATTACAGAGGTGAACGATCAGATCTTCACCTTCGTAAGTAATATTCGTGAATATACTCCTCAGAAGAAATCCGAAGTAGAACAGAACTTAAATACTATTGAGGCCTTTGCCGTAGCATTAAGTGCCAAGAGCAATTCCCCTCAGGCAACCTCAGTTATCAATGATGTCCGTGAAGTTGTGGAAATCTATAAGACCCGCTTAATTCCGGTTTTAGATCGTAACTTCCAGCCAATGGCTCGTGGTATTTATACTGTAGAGATTTATCCAAAGCTTACTAATGCACAGAGAAATCTTGTAAAAATCAATACAGATGTTCTGCATGGCATTATGAACAACTTAAATGAACTGAACTCAAACGCACCAATTGTTCTTGTATCCATCGTGTCAATCATCGCGGTTTTTGTATCAGTTGTTATCAGTATGGCTTTATCAGCAATCTTTACTGGTGCCATCAATAGGGCAGTGACTGCAACATCAGCTCTTGCTAAGGGTGATCTTTCAAAAGAGATCAAGACTCATTTAAACGATGATTTTGGTAAGTTACTCAAGTCACTTGAATCTATGCGTGTAGAGTGGCAGTCAATTGTAGGTGCCATCAAGAATGCTGAAGGTCAGCTCAATACAAGTTTTGATGACATCAGACATTCAACCTCAAGTATTACAGATTCAGCCAAGTCCACTGAGAGCAGAGCCTTAACTGTTGCTGCAGCAGCAGATGAGATGGTATCAACAACAGGTGATATCGCCAAAAACTGTCAGGAAGCAGCTGTTAATGCTGAGGATTCAAGCCGTACTACTCAAGAAGGTGTTCAGAAGGTACGTCAGACCATCGAATCCATCCATGAACAGGTTGCCCGTTCACGTAAGGATGCACAGCAGATTGGCGCTCTTGTAGAACGTGCCCAGAAGATCGGTACCATTGTTCAGACTATTGATGAGATTGCATCTCAGACCAACCTGCTTGCATTAAATGCTGCAATTGAGGCTGCCCGTGCTGGTGAAGCTGGTAAGGGCTTCGCTGTGGTAGCAGATGAGGTTAGAGCTCTTGCTTCAAGAACTTCAGCATCAACCTCAGAAATTACCTCAATGGTATCTCAGGTTCAGACCGAGGCAAATCTTGCAAATGAGTCTGTAACAAGCTCTGTATACCATATGGATGAGCTTGCCAAGGGAGCTTCCACCATTGAAGAACTGCTCAATGAAATTATCGCCAAGGTTGAGCACGTTACAGCTCAGATTGGACAGATTGCAACAGCTGCTGAACAGCAGACTACTGCAACATCTGAAATTTCTACCAATATGCAGAGTATTACCAATGCTGCTCAGGGCTTCGCTGTTGAAGTTGATACCACTCAGAACGTGGTTTCAAATGCAAGCGGTTATGTAAGCGAGTTATCTGAGCTTGTTGCCAAGATTAAAGTATAAAAATTTGATAATTGGTAATTTAGGGGGAGCTTTGCTCCCCTTTTTTGTATGTGTTTTAATGTTTGTATTTGGTACAATACTTTCAGCAAAGGAGATCCCTTATGAATGATAAAATTGTATCCATAGGCAATATCAGTGTAGCTAACAATCTGCCATTTGTTTTATTTGGTGGTATGAATGTTTTAGAAAGCCGTGATCTTGCACTTAAAATCTGTGAGCATTATGTAAAGGTCACAGAGAAACTGAATATTCCATATGTCTTTAAGGCAAGCTTTGATAAAGCCAACCGCTCATCAATTTTTTCATACCGTGGTCCAGGACTTGATGAGGGTATGAAGATTTTTGAAGAAATCAAAAAAGACTTCAATGTACCTATTATTACTGATGTGCATGAGTGTGAGCAGGCAGAAATTGTTGCAAAATATGCTGATGTTCTGCAGATCCCAGCCTTCCTTGCTCGTCAGACTGATCTGGTTACAGCCATGGCAAAGACTGGCAAGGTTATAAATATCAAAAAGCCTCAGTTCCTAAGTCCTTCCCAGATGATTAACATTACCTCAAAGTTTGAGGAATGCGGAAATAAGAATCTGCTTTTATGTGACCGTGGCACCTGCTTTGGCTATGATAATCTTGTAGTTGATATGTTAGGCTTTGGCGTCATGAAAAAAGTCTGTGGCAACTATCCTGTTATATTTGATGTTACACACTCTCTGCAGTGCCGTGACAGCACAGGGGCAGCATCTGGCGGCAGAAGAGCTCAGGTGACAGAGCTTGCTAGAGCAGGTATTGCTGTAGGTATTGGTGGCCTTTTCCTTGAAGCTCATCCAGATCCTGACAAAGCCAAGTGTGATGGTCCGTCAGCTCTGCCTTTAGATAAGCTTGAGCCATTCTTAGCTCAGGTCAAGGCAATTGATGATCTTGTAAAATCATTTGCTGAACTTGATACTTCAAAATAGACCTTAAAAAAACAAGAAAGGGGGCAGAGCCCCCTTTTAGCACTTTTAAGGAGCCTGTTAATACTTAGGAACAAACCATAAACCGTCGTTGTTCTTGTCTAAGTACTCTTTGAATTCCTCTGACTGGTAAGCCTTTTTAATATCCTGTGCCCATACAGCATCCTTGTTTTGGTCTTCAACTGTAAGCTGCAGTAACAGATGTTCTGCAACATCTTCAGTTGCAAGAGCTGATTTTGGATCAATCTTGGCGTTGTATACAATTGAACCTGTCAGTACAACAAAGTCAAAATCAGTTGCAACCCCTGGGATGTTAAGTGACTTCATTTCCACAAACTTTAAATTGCGTGGGTTTTCGATAATATCGTTCTTGGTATATAAAGAAGGATTGCTATCTTTATTCATCTTGATAAGACCTTCTTTGGCAAGAAGCTTATAAGCTCTTGCAGTATTTGCAGCATCATTTGGAATTGCGATGGTATCGCCATCTTCAAGTTCTGCTAAGGAGTGCTTTTCACCTGGATACATGCCAGCAGGTACGGTTGGAATTGGGGTAATACCGACAAGATGACCACCCTGGAGTTTATTGAAGTTTTCAATGTAGGCTGTATGCTGCTCAACATTGAAATCAACCTCACCGTCATTTAACGCTAGATCAGCCTGCAGCAGATCAGACATGTCTACACCTTTGAAGGTGTAACCTTCTTTTTCAAGAATAGGCTGAACACCTTTGATGAATAATTCTGAGTAAGGGCCCTGGGACTTTGAAAAGGTAAGTACAGGATGATCCTTATCAAATGCGCTTACAGTTGCTGTTGCAGATAAAACAGCAATGCCTGCTAATAATTTAGTTAAAGTTTTCATTATAAATTTCCTCTCATTTAAAAAATCTAGTGACCGTGGCGTGCTAAGCGGGCAAGATAGCTGCCTATAGCCTGAATCAGCTGAACAAATACGATAAGAACAATTACGGTAAACATCATAAGTTTTGAGTTCATACGCTCATAACCGTAGGTTAGTGCAAGATCACCTACACCTCCTGCGCCTATGGCTCCTGCCATGGCAGTTGCGCCTAAAAGTGTTATGGTTGCAATGGTGGTTGCCAGGATCATTGAGCTTTTAGCCTCTGGGAGCAGAAAGTGGACAATGATCTCATAGGTATTAGCCCCCATGGACTTTGCTGCCTCAATAATGCCTTTTTTAACCTCCAGTAAGGAGTTCTCATAAAGCCTTGTAATGAAAGGTGCTATGAAGGTGGTTAAAGGCACTAAGGCTGCAGTAGTACCAATTCTGGTGCCGACAATTGCCTTGGTTACAGGCAGAATGAACACTAGAAGGATCACAAATGGTACTGAGCGTACAGTATTTACCACAGCACTTACAATCATGTATACAGTCCTGTTCTCCTTGATACCATCCTTTCTTGTAAGAATAAGAATGATGGCAAGTACAAGACCTAAAATAGAGCCTAGAAACAAGGCAATAAAGACCATGTACAAAGTCTCAAGTGCGCAGTTATAAAGCTGAGATGACGGAATGCCTAAAGACATGAAAAATTCTTCTATCATATTGAAAGCTCCTCATAACGGATCTGCTTTGAATTAAGGTATGAGAATACTTTTTCAAAGTCAGCTTCATTTCCTGTAAGCTGTAGAGTGATGATGGAGAGCACCACATCCTGAAGCTCGCTTACAGATGCGAACATGACGTTGGTATGGACATTTAGAGTATTGTTTATCTGCCAGATCACATCATCAGTTGCATTCTCTGCATGAAAATGGATCCTGATAAGCCTGTAGCTGCCACTGTATTTTCTAAGTTCAGCGACAATTCCGTCAGGAATATGGCTTGGAATTACCTGCTCGACAAAGCGTTTGGCTATAGCACTCTTTGGGGAAGAGAACACATCTAAAACCTTGCCAAACTCAACAAGTCTGCCGTTTTCAAGAATTGCAACTTTATTGCAGATTTTCTGCACCACTCTTATGGTATGTGTTACAAATAAAATGGTGACATGAAGTTTTGAATTAACTTTCTTTAAAAGCTCAAGAATTGATTCTGTTGTGTCAGGATCAAGTGCCGATGTAGCCTCATCGCAAAGCAGAATTTTTGGATCTGTGGCAAGTGCTCTGGCAATACCAACTCGCTGTTTCTGACCTCCTGATAACTCACTAGGATAAGCATTTGCCTTATCCTTAAGACCTACGAAATCTAAAAGATCATCAACTTTCTTTTTAATCTCATTACGAGATTTTCTGTTTAGTTTTAAAGGAATTGCGATGTTATCAAAGACGGTTTTTGACTCTAACAGATTAAATTCCTGAAAGATCATGCCAATATCTTTTCTTATATGACGAAGTTCTTTCTCTTTTAATCCAGTGATATCAGTTCCGTTTACAGTTACAACTCCTGATGTCGGATGCTCTAAGGCATTTACCATGCGCAGAAGAGTTGATTTGCCAGCACCTGAAAATCCAATGAGACCTACAATATCACCTTTTTCAACTGCAAAACTTATGTTATTAAGTGCCTTGAAGGTGTTTCCTTTGAGTTTGTACTCTTTTGTGAGGTTTTTAAATTCAATAACCTTTTCCATTCTACCCCCTCTCAAGATAAGCCTTAGCAAGTTCTGCAACGTACTTTGCTGCAGGGTAAATGGCTACAGGATCAATTTTGAATTTAGGGTTGTGGTTTGGATAGGATTCTCCTGTTCCAACCTGAATGAATGCGCCTTTTATTACCTCCTGATACAATGAGAAATCCTCACCGCCTAAAGACATAGGGGATTTTTCAACTTTAAATCCATTGTTATGAGCAATCTCTTTTGCAAACTCTGAAAGTTTAGGATCATTATTTGTAGCTGGAAGCTCAATAAGCCACTCAATATTTCCTGTAGCGCCAAAAGATGCAGCAATACCGTGTACGAGCTCAGTGAGTCTGTCTTTTGCTGTCTTTCTGGCACTTACACTGTAGGTTCTTATGGTTCCCTCAAGAAGAGCTGTCTCTGGGATCACATTCCAGGTTGTACCAGCATCAAGATGGGTAATTGAAACTACAGCAGGATCTGATGGATCAGTATTTCTTGAAACAATCGACTGAGCTGCATTTACAAAGGCAGCTGCCACATATAAAGCATCAGTGCCAAGGTTTGGGTGAGCAGCATGGGTGCCTTTGCCTTTGAAGGTGATTTTGAATTTTTCAACAGCAGCGCAGGTAGGACCTGCAGCAATACCTAAGGTGCCAACTTCAAAGATTGGGGCTGAGTGTACACCAAAAATTGCATCAACCTTATCTAAGGCTCCTGCTTTAATGATTTTTGAAGCTCCGCCAGGGGCTTCCTCTGCAGGCTGAAAAATAACCCTTACTTCTCCTTTTAAATCCTGTTCCTGCTCTTTTAAAAGAAGGGCAGCGCCTAAAATGATGGCAGCGTGGCTGTCATGGCCGCAGGCGTGCATTACGCCATTTTTAAGAGATTTATAAGGAAGAGATGTCTCCTCAGTAACAGGCAGGGCGTCAATATCTGCTCTTAGAGCTACTTTTTTATCGCCATTGCCGATACGTCCGACAGCGCCAGTCTCAAGGTTTAGAGGTAACACCTCAATCCCATGAGATGCTAGATCATGTTTGATCCTTTCTGTAGTTTCAAATTCCTGATAAGAAAGCTCAGGATGTGAGTGGAAGTGATAAAACTCCTGCTCAATAAAATTTTTTATTTCAGTAGTCATGATGTGTGTCCATTTAATAAAACAAGGTAAAAGTTTTCTAATGGCTACAACACATCACTCCTTTGAAATGAATGCAGGTGATAATAAATGACATGATTTTTTCCTATTCCTTAAAAGTATGGGAATATGATTGTCCTTTTTTGTTTAGTTGTCAATAACAAAGTATATAGGAAAAGTAGGTATTGTATCTAACTTACTGAAATATAATAAAATTAAAATATAGTATTTTTGTAGGTATTGGTGTTTTTAATTCTTTATGAGGAGATTATTTCGAGCAAAAATAAAATAAGCAGGCAACAGCCTGCTTATTGAAAAAGATCTAACGATTAGATATCTTTTGCAAATTTTACGGCACGACCGATGTATTTTGCTGGGGTTAAGCCGCGAAGCAGAGCCTTGCCTTCTTCTGGCATATCAAGGTTCTCAAGGAAGTTTTCCATGATTTCCTCTGTTACCTTCTGGCCACGGGTTAATTCCTTGAGCTTCTCATAAGGATTTGCAATGCCGTAACGGCGCATTACAGTCTGATATGGCTCTGCAAGAACTTCCCAGTTGTGGTCAAGTTCCCACTCGGTGTACTCTGGGTTTGCCTGAAGCTTTGAAATACCCTTTAAGGTTGATTTGTAGGCAATTAAAGAATAACCAAAAGCAACACCTAAGTTACGTAAAACGGTTGAATCGGTAAGATCACGCTGGAATCTTGAAATAGGAAGCTTGTTGCCTAAGTGCACGAATAAAGCATTGGCAATTCCTAAGTTACCTTCTGAGTTTTCAAAATCAATTGGGTTTACCTTGTGAGGCATGGTTGATGAACCAATTTCACCCTTGATGGTCTTCTGTGTGAAGATGTGATTTGAAATGTAACCCCAGATATCACGGTCAAAGTCGATTAAGATGGTGTTGAATCTGTCAACAGCAGCAAAGAGCTCTGCCATATAATCGTGTGGCTCAATCTGAGTGGTGTATGGATTGAAGGTTAAACCTAAATCCTCTTCAAAGTTCTTTGAGAAGGCGTACCAGTCAACTTCTGGATAAGCTACAGTGTGAGCATTGAAGTTGCCAACAGCACCATTGATTTTGCCTAGGATCTCAACACGGGCGATTTCATCTCTCTGACGGCGCATACGGTATACAACGTTAGCCATTTCCTTACCGATGGTGGTAGGGGATGCAGGCTGACCGTGGGTACGAGCCATTAAAGGAATATCAGCATACTTGTGAGCAAGATCGGCAATTTCAGCAATCAGTTTGTCGATTACAGGAAGAATCACTTCCTCACGAGCAGTTTTGAGCATTAAAGCGTGAGAGTTGTTGTTGATATCCTCAGAAGTGCAGGCAAAGTGGATGAACTCTTTTACCTTTGCAATCTCATCATTGCTTGAGGTCTTATCCTTTAAGAAATATTCAACAGCCTTAACATCATGATTGGTTACAGCTTCACGACGCTTGATGTCCTCTGCATCCTCAACTGAGAAGTTCTTGATGATGCTGTCGATAAAATCGATGGTTTCCTTTGAGAAGGCAGGAACTTCCTTGATCTCAGGGCAGGCTGCAAGGTGCTTGAGCCAGGTCAGCTCTACCTGAACACGGAAACGCATTAAACCATATTCTGAGAATATAGGGCGCAGTTCCTCGTTTTTTGAACCATAACGACCATCAAGTGGTGATACAGCGGATAAAGATGATAATTCCATTTTGTTCCTCTCTATGTGAAATAAACCTATTTATGCTCTGAAGCAAATCTGACAATGGCATTGCGACGGAACATTAAAAATCTTCTTCTGCCGCCAACCTGACGCCAGAGTATAACTGCTCTAACAGCTGAAAGTAAAAGAGCTCTGATTTTTACCTGATTCTCAGGAACTCTAAGTACGGATTCCTCTCCGTAGATAAGCAGTTTTGAAAAATTTGGACTGATGATTGAATGATATAACGTGCCCATCAGACTTAAATTTTCCTGTGTATTTACAACTTCAGGATTGCCTTCAAGAAAATCAGGACAGGCTGTAAGAATAGAGTCATGAAGCGCATCAATTTCATCAGATAATCTTGCATAAAGTCTTTTTGAACGCTCTAGGTTACTAGTAAGCAGCATGATTTTAAATGCAAGTCTTGTAACTTCAATATTACCGATTTCTCTGTTTGTGCTTGAGCGTCCAAAACAGTCACAAAGAAGAGAAAAACCTACACGAAGTTTTTTAATATCATAGATATCATCTATGGTGTCAGGCTTGGTAACCATGTTGGCTCGAATCACAGCGGCTACAGCATTATCATCGTAATAGCCTGTGGAGGCAAGTCTCTGAATCTGTGCACAGCTCTGAAATAAAGCTGCAAGGGCCATAGTTTCTGAACGGATATCTGCCATACTTTACTCTTTTATGTGTTTGTCTATTACAGCACCACCTAAGCAGTCAGGACCATCGTAGAAAACAACTGACTGACCTGGAGCTACAGCTGCAACCGGTGTATCAAATTTTACCAAAAGCCCGTCGCCATTGCGATGTACTGTACAGCCGACATCAGGCTGGCGGTAACGGATTTTGCAGGTGCATTTGAAAGGAAGTTCTGGGCACTTAGTAATCCAACTTTCATTGATGGCTAAAAGTCCTGTCGAATACAAAGCTCTGTCATCATTACCTTCTGCAACAATGAGCACATTGTTTTTGACGTCTTTTTCAACGACATACCATGGTTTGCCATTTGAATCCTTTCTGCCACCGATGTTTAATCCCTTTCTCTGTCCGATGGTTGCATACATAAGACCGTCATGTTCGCCTACAACTTCACCTTCGACAGTTTTTATAAGTCCTTTCTGGGCTGGAATATACTTTGCTAAAAACTCGTGAAAGCGTTTCTCTCCGATAAAGCAGATACCGGTTGAATCTTTCTTTTTGGCTGTGGCAAGACCAAGATTTTCTGCTATTTCTCTAACCCTTGGTTTTTCTAAATCACCTACAGGAAAGAGTACTCTTTCAAGAATATTCTGACCAATGGCATGCAGGAAATAACTCTGATCCTTGTTTTTGTCATCACCACGTAAAAGATGGGCACGTTCTGTATTGAAACTGCGCTTGCAGTAATGACCTGTAGCAATGAAGTCTGCTTTTAAAACTTCAGTTGCATACTGCATGAATGCTTTGAATTTGATTTCCTTGTTGCAGAGAATATCTGGATTTGGAGTACGTCCTGCCTTGTATTCAGATAAGAAGATCTCAAATACATTGTCCCAGTATTCTGCAGCAAAATTGATGGTTTTTAACTCAATGCCAAGCTTGTCGCAGACTTTTTGTGCATCCTCTCTGTCCTGTGCTGCTGCACAGTAGGAATCTGTATCATCCTCTTCCCAGTTCTTCATGAACAGGGCAGTAACTTTCATACCATTCTCTTTGAGAATGGCTGCACTTACTGAGGAGTCGACACCACCTGAGATACCAAGAACAACATGTTGTCCTTTCAGTTTTTCATAGGGAATGCGTGAATCAAATTCCATAATAACTCTTGTTTATGGCAGAACTGTGTTGATTAGATTAAGAGGGAAGCGCTGACCTTTAAAATAGGCATCAAAATTCTGACCTACAAGGCGTGTGCGCCAGAACTCTTTACCTTCATAAATCTGTTCTTTGCTGTACCATTTGACATCTAAAATCTCATTGTCTGGATCATCAGCTTTAAGACAGTCAGCTTTGTTTTTGAGTTTTGCCTCAAAACAGAATCTTAAGATGGTTTCAGAGTCTTTTACATACTCGTCAATGCTTACAAGGCTTGTAAGTTCAATATCGCAGCCTGTTTCCTCGTGGCCTTCGCGAAGGGCGGCATCTAATATACTTTCTTTGGCGTCTACATGACCGCATGGATTTGAAAATACAAGACGGTTGTTCTGATCTTCGTTGTATTCCTCAACCATGAGAAATTTACCCTCATTTTCAATGATAAGGGCGACAGTTGCATAAGGTTTGAATCTTTGTGACATGTTTATCTCCAGTGTGCTGATTTTATCAGAAAACGTCTCAAATATGAAAAATTGTGTAGTTCTTCACACTGTATTTTTATTATTTGGCACCAAATTCTATGTCCATTTGGTTTGAGAATAACAACGCTGTACAAAGACATCATCAAATATAATATCGAGTCTAACTTTTATTTGAAGCTAGCCATAAATATTATTTCGATTTAACGCGCCTTAATATTGTTCAAAAATCTTTAGTTTGCTTAAAATATTGCACCATAAATGGAAGTTCATAATCATAAAACAGCATTTATGGCGCATTAGTGTGATTTTGATACAATTATTAAAGCTTATTTATATTTTTAAACCAGGAGATTGTAATGTTTACAAGTAAAGTGGTTGTACCAGCCGAAGGCAAGGCTATTGAAATTGATGCTAACGGCAAACTGATTGTTCCAGACAACCCTGTTGTTCCTTTTATTCGCGGTGACGGTATCGGTGCTGATATCACCCCTGTAATGCAGAAAGTTGTTGATGCCGCTGTTGCAAAAGCTTATGGTGGCAAGAAAAAGATCTCCTGGATGGAGATTTACGCTGGTGGCAGATCTGTTGAAGTATACGGTGATAACACCTGGCTTCCAGATGAGACCTTTGATTTCATCAGAAAGTATCACGTAGCAATTAAAGGACCTCTTACTACTCCTGTAGGTGGTGGTATCCGTTCACTTAATGTTGCTCTAAGACAGACTCTTGATTTATACATCTGCCTGCGTCCTGTTCGTTACTTTAAAGGTGTTCCATCTCCGGTAAAGCACCCAGAGCTTGTAGATACAGTGATCTTCCGTGAAAACGCTGAAGACATTTATGCTGGTATTGAGTGGGAAGCTGATTCTGAGGGCGCTAAGAAACTGATTGACTTCTTAGAGTCAGAGATGGGCGTTAAGAAGATCCGCTTTAACACTACCTGCGGTATTGGCGTAAAGCCAATGTCAAAGGCTGGTACCGAGCGTCTTATCGGTTCTGCTTTTGAATATGCAATCGATCATGACAGAAAGTCAGTAACCATTGTTCACAAGGGCAACATCATGAAGTTCACCGAAGGTGCCTTCAAGAAATGGGGTTACGAACTTGCAGAAAGCAAGTATGGTGCTACCAAGGATGAGAATGGCAAGGTATCATTCAAAAATCCTAAGACTGGTCGTGAGATCGTGGTTAAAGACTGCATCGCTGACGCATTCTTGCAGAACATTCTGCTCTACCCACAGGATTATGACGTAGTATGCGCCATGAACTTAAATGGTGATTATATCTCTGATGCTCTGGCAGCTGAGGTTGGTGGTATCGGTATTGCTCCTGGTGCCAACATTGGTGCTGACAGCGCTATCTTTGAGGCAACTCATGGTACTGCTCCTACTATTGCAGGCACAGGTAAAGCAAACCCAGGCTCAATTATTCTTTCAGCTGAACTGATGCTGCGTCATATGGGCTGGGAAGAGGCTGCAGATCTGATTGTATCAGCTATGGAAGCTGCTATCACATCAAAGAGAGTAACCTCTGATTTTGCTGGTTTGATGGAAGGTGCTACAACCTTAAGCACCAGCGAGTTTGGCGACGAAATCATCGCTCACATCTAATATAAAAAAGCAGCACCTTTGTGCTCTGACCCCAGTAAGTTGAACAAACCTACTGGGGTTGTATTTATGAAAATTTCATATGAAGATAAAGTAGAGATTTATAGACTTTGGAACTTCGACAGTTTCTCCATCATATTCGTTTTATGGTGTAAATCAGAAAAACGATCCATTAACGATTATTTTAAAGAGATTTTAATGAAATTTAGTATCGGTACTCCTGTGAGTAGTAGGTAGGTCTGTAAGGCTCATAAGCGACAGGAGTAATTCTTCAATCTTAGCAACAATACGTTTTTGCTCGGCTAGAGGAGGGAGAGGAATTATGTAATTTTTTAAAATATCAAAAGGCGGAATATTTTTTATTGCAGAGCCTTTACTTGATTTTCTTGAATAGTCTTTGATTAAGTAATCGAATAATAATTCGTAGAACTCACAATACATTGGCTCATATAATCGTACTCTCATTAAGGCCTGATTTATTATTCCTTTCTCTATATTTGAAGGTAGCCTATATAATTCTCCGATGGTACCAGCACAACTTACAATAATGTCTCCAGGTAACACTTCAAAAGAAGACATTTTATCTTCGAAATATTCTTTCGTAATGTAATAAGAGCCTAAAGATGAATCTTTTTGAATAGCGTTTTTTTGTTCATAGACTTTTACTGCATTATCTGATTTTGAAACAAATATAGATTTTGTTAATGCACTTCCGAATGGACCTTTTTTATAGTTAGCTAAATCTCCAATTCGAACCCACTTCCAACTCTCAGGAATATCAAAAGGAATGTCATCATCTGTAATCTTAGGTAAAGGCTTTTCTTTCTTTACCTTTCCTTCTGCTATAAGTTTCTTCTTTTCTTCCTGAATCCGAGTATATAACTCTTCAGCAGTACCTTCTTCTGGTCGTTGTTCTACAAGTTTTCCTTCAATAGTCATCTGAAGAATCTTCTCTCGAATCTTCACATTAAGATTCTCTCTTCTGATAATCAATTCTTCTGCTATTAATATGACAGCAAGATGCGATTCTAATTTCTCAACAATGCGTTTCTGCTCTGCTAGAGGAGGGAGGGGGATAAGAGCAATTTTAGCTTCTTGTGTCCCTAACCTTGGAATATTAACTCCGTGAGAAACATTAGTAGCATAGTCAACGAAATATTTGGACATTAGTACAAACTTAAAATATTTACTACATAGGCCAACCTGCTCAAAATCTAAGGGAATAATTTCAGTTGAACAATATCCATATGAATCTGCAATAATAACCTTGTTAAGGTAAGGTCTCATTTTTCCGTATAGAACATTCCCTTTAGCAAAGAAGAACTTATTGCTATTTACAACAATATTTGTTTTTTTTCTTAAAACTTTAGAAGTGCTGCTTTCGATGTCCTCTAGATCTAGTATCCAATCGTCTTTATTTATCTCTGAAGGTTGTGCTTGAGTTCCTCCCCCATAGGATACTATGTTACCTAATCTCACCCACTTCCAACTATCAGGAATCTCAAAAGGAATTTCATTCTCTGAAATCTTAGGAAAAGGCTTCTCTTTCTTAATCTTGCCTTCTGCAATAAGTTTCTTTTTTTCTTCTTGAATCTGAGAATATAGATCCTCAGCAGTACCGTCTTCAGGACGCTGTTCTACAAGTTTTCCTCTAATAGCAAGTTCAAGAAGTTGATTCTTTAGATTACTAAGTTTGCTGCTTAAATCCATATTTTTATTCAAAGGTCTACAAGTATTTTATTTATCGTTTAAAATGATTTTCCATTGTCCATTGTTACCGCTTCCGTCATAGACAACGTTTTTCATTTCGCTTATTTTTCTTCCAACTGTCTTAGCACTGATTCCGAGTCTTTCTCCGATCTCTTTTCTAGTAATTTTTGGATTATCCTTAATCATCTTTAGGATTGAATTCTTAATTTCATCGTGAGGGACATCGTGAGGGACATCGTGAGGGACATTTTGTCCCTCAGGCCCAACTGTTGCTGTGGCAATATCTGGAAGAGGTACCGTGATTCTAAATACATCGCCCTCAACAAACACAGGCTCTTTTCCTGAATACATTTTTGTGTATTTATAAGTGTTACGCATACCAGAACCAAGCTCGTCAGCAAGACCTATTTCACGGAATACTTTTGCTATTGGAGGATTTTTAGAAACTGGTTCAAAGGTTTTTGGATTTAAAGCTCCATATCCATGTGAAAGATTACCATTCTCGGTAATGATATTATTTTTCTCGATAATAAGTTTTGGAACATATGAACTAGAAAAATCACGATGAACAAGCAAGTTTGAAATTATTTCTCTTAGGATATGGTCTCTGGCACTGACATTCTGCATTCCTTCTAAATGGAACGTATCGTTTAAGTGTTTTTGACCAAAGGCCAACAGCCTGTCATAGCTTTCAATGAGGTTGGTGATAACAACGTCTCTGTCATCATAACGATCAACGTTTACAACTCTGAAAATGGCATCTGTCTTATGTTGAGGAAGAATAGACATGATGGTGCTATCTTTTCCGAATAATAAAATACCAGCATAAGTAACACCTTCGATCTGTTCATAATCATCCTTTAGAATTAGATTTGAACTTCTGAGCATTTCCTCGTCAGACATTGAAAACCAGGAATGATTCTGATCTCTGTATCGTGTCATCCTTCTTGCTCTTTCAATCAAATCAGGACGTAAATCTTCAAGTCCAAAGCGAGTGACCTTGTTTACAAAATAACTTCCTCTTTTTCTTGAATAGAGTCGATAAACCTCATCTGCATGATTTGTTATATCGATATCTGCATCCTCGTTGCGATCCCATATTTTTCCTGCGCAACGGCATACTTCGTTTGACTCCGGTACATAAATATAAAGAATCTTTTTGCCGTCAATTTCGTACATGACAGGAGTTAAATACAGCGGTGGATACATTTTGCTTGCATTGTTAATTGTTTCCACGAATTGTTTTTTTATTTTGTCTATACAATCATCTTCAATTCCAATAATTTCACTATTGTTTTTTACGCCTAAAAATATATGACCACCATTTCTATTTGAGAAAGAGCAGACTGTGTCATATACATCCTTGTTAAGAGCCTTGTGAGATTCTTTGAATTCTACAGATATGGATTCACCGCCATTGATTAGCTGTAAAAGTGTATTTGGAATTGTTGTGTTGCTCATACTAATCTCAAATTTCTTTAAAGGTTATTCTTTCAACTGTTTTAACTCTGAGGTAATTTCCTCAAGTGAGTTCATTGTTTCTTTGAACTCAGAAAGAAGCTCTTCACTTTGGGAAATCAGTTCAGACAAAGAGAGTTTTTTCTTTGAATCATCTTTCATTAGTCCTAAATCAAGAGTATTTCCTTTAGCTTCAATTTCTTCTCTTGTTAGAACTGACCAGCGCGGATCATCTACAGAATGACGGTCTTCAGCGTTGTATGCTTTAATAAAATCATTGAAATCATCAACAGTGAGCGGTGTTCTAACGCCAAAGGTTCTCATGTTGGTTCTCATGTCATAGAACCAGACTTCTTTAGTATTACCTTTATCTGAAGAGCCTCTTGTGAAGAAAAGTACGTTGGTCTGAACGCCCTTAGCGTAGAAGATACCGGTTGGTAATCTTAAAATTGTATGCAGATTACACTTATCCATTAAATCGACACGGATATTTACGCCATCATTATCAGCAAATAGGACATTATCAGGAAGAACAACTGCAGCTCTAGCTTTATCATTAGCCTTTAAGCTTCTGTAAATATGCTGCAGGAAATTTAGCTGCTTGTTACTGGTTGTAAAAGACAAATCGTCTCTAGTGGCTCGTTCTCCTCCTTTCTTGGTTCCAAATGGAGGATTGGTCAGAACCACATCATAGTTTTTAAAGCTCTTTCCAAGAGGGGATAGGGTATCTCCTCGTTCAATCTTACTGTTGATGTCATGAAGCAATGCATTCATCATCGCCAGTCGGTGAGTATCAGGAACCAGTTCGCATCCTGTAAAAGCTTCTTTAGCTTCAAAGTCCGCTGTATCAGCATCCAAATCCATAAAATCATCAGTATGTTTCTTAACATACTGGTGTGCTGAAATCATAAATCCGAATGTTCCACAAGCAGGATCATTACAACGCTCACCGGCTTGAGGTTTAATTAGACTTGTCATAACGTTAATCAGTGGTCTTGGTGTGAAGTATTGTCCTGCACCCGACTTCTTCTCGTTAGCGTTCTTTTCAAGAAGTCCTTCGTATAAATCGCCAAGGCCTTCTTCTTTAGCAGAGAACCAGTCTAGTTCATTGATATCTTTTATGATTTTCTCTAAATTCTTTGGCTCTTCAATCTTTGAAACAGCACCTCTGTAAATATCAAGAATTTCCTGATTAACAACTACTTTTTGAGCATCATCATCTTCAGATTTTCCGCCAAGAGTTGATAACAGTTTTGTATAGAATCTCTTTAGTTCAATTCCACTCTTCCCAACAAGATTCTCCCATCTGTAACCTTCCGGAAGCTTAGATTCTGTACCTGTTTCCTGAGCCATTTTTAAGAACAGAATGTAGGTAAGCTCAGTTACATAATCCTGATATGTAATACCGTCATCTCTTAAAACATTGCATAGGTTCCAGAGCTTTTGAACAATTTCTGCTGTTTTCATTAGATTGTGATTCCGCTTTCGTTATATATGTATTCGTTTAACTCTTTAAAGAAGGCATCAAGCTGATTATTAAAAAAGTTATCAATTCTCTTGTATCCGCCCTCTTTCTTAAAGCGAGGATCTTCATCCAGGACAAGAACATTAAGTACAGTTTCGTCGTCATTTAAGAGATACTTCTTAAACTTCAGTAACCAGTTCTTTTCGATTTGAGTAAAGACATGAGAGGATAACAGCTTTTTGAAGGCAGATTCAATCTTTTCTTCATGAGAAACAAGTGGCTCGCCTAAGGCTATATTTCTGATAATAGTTGTAATATCAGCACTGATTTCAGCATCAGAGTTGTTAACAGTCTTAATTGCAGATAGCAGTTGTTTCTTGGTGAATCCTTCAAGTTCAAGCTTGGTTAGTAGGTCTCGTAATGATTTTCTTGTAAGATTGGATGGCCTTGTACATACAAGATTAAGCATCTCGATTTCTTCTTTATTCTCTTTGATGTATTTATTAAACGCTTCAAGATAATCTTCTGGTCGATTATATTTTTCGCCATAAGATCTGGAATGTTCTCTTAAGGAATCTTCCTTGTCTGAAACTATGATTGCTTTTACCAATGATTTGGATTTGATAGCATCAATCTTCTTGAATAAAGCTTCGTTTTCAATCAGGAATGCTTTTGATTCTTTCCAATCTTTTTGAGATTTTATTTTCTCTATGAATTCATAAGGTCCGATTCCACCGGTGAGAGTAGAGAATGTCTCTTTTGCATGATCATCCATG
This sequence comes from Succinivibrio sp., assembly GCA_051885305.1. Classification (GTDB taxonomy): domain Bacteria; phylum Pseudomonadota; class Gammaproteobacteria; order Enterobacterales; family Succinivibrionaceae; genus Succinivibrio. The sequence continues at coordinate 20,375 of JBJEWY010000075.1, forward strand.
CACTTAACCTTTCTCTGCAGTTTTCCCAGGATTTTATCAATCTGGAACACTATTTCTTTGTTGTCGTTACTGTCTTTTACCTTTTCATACAGGTCAATGAACTGTTCATTTGGAGTCGCAACAACAGGTTTCATTGTTGTGAAATCTGCAAGTCTGCCTGTGATTCCTACGGCATCGTAGATTTCAAAATGATCTTTATTTGTATCAGGGCACAATCTTGTGGCTCGACCAAGCATCTGCTCATAAAGAATTCTTGATTTTACGCAACGCAGAAATACCAGCTTAGAGATAGATGGAACATCAATTCCTGTGGTCAGAAGATCTACTGTTACAACCACACTTGGATAACGCTCATTTTTAAACTTCCTGATTATCTCCTGGATTTTCTTCTGATTACCGTCTGCAGTACTGCCGGTTATTTTTACGATGGCATCATTATCAATTCCCTGCTTGGTATAGATTTCTTTAAGAATATCTACAATCATATCTGCATGGGCATCGTTTACCGCATATATCAGAGTCTTACCGCAGATATCTGGAGATGAAGGATCAATATCTTTTGCAACTTCCTCAAGTACGGTCTGATTGAAGTTTCTGGTTATAACTGTTCTATTAAACTGTTCAACATCAAGATTAAGTTCGTCTGGAAGAACGAAGGTCTTAACTGTATCAGCCTCGGGATCGTATACTAGGATATCTTCTCCCTTCTTATAGTGAATACCTCCAATACTTAAATCTGTTTTGATGATATGAGGCGCATCAAAATCAACCAGGTTTCCGTCTAAAACAGCCTGTCTGTATGAATAGTTGTAAACAGGCTCACCAAAGATACTTACTGTATGTAAAGCTGGTGTTGCAGTTAAAGCAACTTTAAATCCTGTAAAGTAATCAACTACAGAACGGTACTTACTCTGATAATCTAGCTGATTACTGAAAAGAGCTTCTTCATCAGACATCTCTTTATCAAGAATGTAGCCTCGATGAGCTTCATCGATAATGACAAGATCAAAATCATTTACACCAGGCATTGGAGCATCGGATTCTGAATCTTCATGGTAAATAATTCTTTTTACCATGCTTTGAACCGTTGCAACCTGTACTCTTGTGACCTTATCGATAGTTGCATCCTTTAGTCTGTTAATCTGGTAGAGTTTATCCAAAGGAAGATAATCATCTAGTTCAACATCCTTGAATACATCCAGAGTCTGCTCTCCCAAGGAGTTTCTATCAACCAGATAAAGAATTCTTTTGAATCTATCTGTCTTCAGAACACGATAAATAAGACCAAGGATAGTTCTAGTTTTACCCGTACCAGTGGCCATAGAAAGCAGAATCTTTTCCTGCCCTTCATTTATCTTGTCTTCAACAGCCTTAATAGCATCAAACTGATAATATCTGAGGTTCAGACCGTTAGGATTTAAAAGCACATCATATGGTTCTGATTTTAATCTTCTGAATCCAACATCAACCTTGCTTTCAAAAAGTTCCTCAAGACCGGTTGGACTCATCCATCCCTTTAAGGCTTTTGGTGCATTGTTAACTGCTCTGTAATCTAAGAACCAGATACCGGACTTTTGTTCATATTCTTTTAAGTATGGTCTTCCGTTTGTCGCAAATGTAAATGGAACCTGATAGGAATCATATGTATCAATAATGTAATCCTGATCCTCATCTCTAACGTTCTGAGAGTAGTCCTTACACTGATTATCAATTACTGCAGGAATATCTTTATGGATTGCTTTTGCTTCAACAAAGGCATATAGTTTCTCTCCAATGAATAGAGCATAATCAGCAAAGCATTTTCCCTTATTTGCATCGGTTACAGGTTTTGTTGGCCATTCAGCAATCGCAAGATTTCTTCCTTTCTGAGGTCTTGTTCCCCGAGAATATCTTAAATTTGTGGTATCAGCTTCCCAGCCAACGGCTCTTAACTGAGCATCGATTAACTCTCTGGTTTCAGGTTCATTTTTTGGTCGCTGATTTTCTGCTAGGATTGAGCGTTTCTTAATTTCATCCTGATCTGGTGCTGCTGTTGCCTGAGCCTTTGCGATATCTTCTTTTATAAGCTTATCTTCAACAATCTTTTCCTGTTCTGATTGTTGTGGTGAAGGTTTTTGTAAAGTTTCATCTGCAGTTTTTTCGACGGGCGGAATGAAAGGAGCTGGTTTATAGTTTTTATCACCATAAACCATCATAAACCACTGAGTTATACCATGGACAGCTGCAAGTGCTAATGTTGCGTCTGTAATTGATTCATATCCGGAGTGAGCTGCTTTATTTCTCAGTAATCGGATTTTATCAATTACAAATTTTTGGTCTTGAGTCAGATAGCCGTTGTATTCAAGGTTCTTTGTTCTGCCAGCGAAATTGTCATATTCTCTAGGTGGAGGATTTAAATGGTTAATTGAATAAATAAGATTAATTATGTTTTCGCATAACATTCCTGATTTAATGAGAGACGTATTAGAATCAGAAAATACGTATTCCTCCGCCTTAGAACCTAAGTTTTCTAAAGAAGGGAATTTATTCTTAAGGAAAAGAAAGTTCTCTCTCATATTCTGTACCCCAATAATTAGTACTACATAACTGTATTCTAATGTAAATTTTGTTTACAAGAGATTCAAGAACTCATATTTTTTCAAGGTAAGAGCAAAGTTGTATTTAAATTCAAAAAACTTCTTTCAGAATTACTTTCCTTCAAAAGATTAAATGCTCAAGTAAAAGCGGCAGTAAATCATGATAATTTGATTTATAAACCTTTTTTGTCTAGCTTCTTTTCTTTTCAAGATACTCCATTCTGTTGGTAATAATATCCATGATTTTATCAAACGCATCGTTTATGTTATTTACGTAATCCATTACTCGGTCATGTAATTCCAACAGGTATTCAAAGTTATTTATTTCAAGATCTGATGATACAAATGGTATTTCAAAAAAATAATTTTTGACATTATTTAAATAGTCAGAAGCATCTGCAACAGAACCACATATTGATGTAAGCTTTTCTATAAGAGGTTTAATATCTCTAAATTTTTCCAAGACCGTATCTATAATATATTTATAAATCTTTGGTTCTTCCCATTTTTTTTTTGGTGATCTTTAAATTAGTACAGCTTTAACTAGGGTAGATTCTCTATCAAGAGCTAAGACTGATGCAACTAAAGGATAAAGTACTCCAGTTATTTGGTAAGCCCTTATTTTACCTTATGCACATCCCTTTTATAATATCCCCCCCCCCCAATTTTAGGGAAGAGCCTGCTGTTTTAGACGGTCTAGGAATAAGATCTTCTCCTCGTTTGATCAGATCTTAAATAGCCTGAAGCATTAAAGAGCACTATCACCATTTTTAAATTACGATTTAAAAATCAGCTCACCTTTTACTGAGTTTTTGCTTTAAATTTTCCTAACGTTCACGTCCGCACGTTAAATCAAAACTGTACCTGTGTGTCTTATGCTCAAACAGTGATAGCTTTTCAAGCTCATTGCTGCCAAAGTATCTGCTCTAAATTCCATACACCTTGTGAAGTTAGGAGTTAAGCCTTAAATTTAGCGTAAACAGTTTAGGTTCAATTTACTTTGTAAGTACATTGGTGCTGAATTTTTTAGGCCTTAAAAAAGCGTTTTACAAATTCAAGTCTTGGCATAATAAGATGCACAGTAGGTCCTGTTGCAAGCGCTGCATATAAAGTTCCTTCTCTCACACCTTCAATTGCTGAAAAGTCAGTCAGGAATAGTGACAGTACCGCTGCAGTTGCCACCAGAAAAACATCGAAGCAGGTTTTTACATAACTGAATGATTTATGTACCAGAGGGTGGAACAGTTTTAAAAAGTACTCACCAGGAACCATGGCAACAGAGGCTACAACTGACAGTGAAATTGCTGTAGCAAGCATCAGAGTACCTGTAATTACCAGTATCCAACAGGTTATATAGGATGGATCATCACTTATCATGCAGGAGATGATAAGTGTTCCAAAATCTATCATGTAAGAGAATATAAAGAGTACCGGAATCTGCATGATAATGCTTAATGCGTGATCTTTAAATGGTGATTTACCAAGAAAGATCAGCAGGATCTGCAGTGCTATAAGAAGAATGTTGAAAATAAAGGTGGTATCACCAAGAGTAAAGTCAGAGTGCAGACTTAATACATAGTTTGTTGATGATATAGGGGTGGTTCCGATATCAGCATAGGTGATAGTTGCAATCGAAATACCCTGAAGTACTACAGAAAAAAAGAAAACGCCGTAGCGTTTAATCAGTTCCTTTATTGCCATTTTACTTTTCTTTAAAAAAATAAAATTCGCCCCGAGTGTCAGCCACTCAGGGGAATAGATAGAATTCTTTGCTTTTTAGCGGGCGCGGAAAGTGATGCGACCCTTTGACAGATCGTAAGGAGTGATCTGTACTGTCACCTTGTCACCAGTTAAGATTCTGATGTAGTTTTTACGCATCTTACCGGAGATGTGGGCCATAACAACGTGGCCGTTTTCGAGTTCAACACGGAACATGGTGTTTGGCAGAGTTTCAAGAACTGTACCCTGCATTTCAATGCTTTCTTCTTTTGCCATATATATCTTTGATTAGGATTTCCTATTTTAAAAACACAGGACACCTTGTCCTGAATCGCCGGTATTATACATCAAGAGTGTAAAAATTATGCGTTAATTATGAAAAAAAGACGTTAGATGACTCTATTTGATACCTAAACAATGCATTTAGTAAAAAGTTTGTGACACACTGTTACCTAATTTTGACAGGAGATCAATTAAGATACGAAAAGCCTTTTTTCAAAGGTCATATTTTTGAAATATTCTTTTTGTTCATGTTTATACAATGTCACTGCAGGTTAAAGATAAGCGACAGTCTTTTAACTGCAACTTTTAAATTTGAACAGGAGATATGTTATGAAACTTGAAGCTGCTTTTATCTTTTTAGCACCAAACACTGATTTCAACCGTGACAGGGCAGTTGTTGAAACAGAGGCTGTAAATCTTAATGTGATTGGTGTAAACAACTATGACGAAGCTTGCACAGTTGCGGCTGATCTTGTAAAAAAAGGTGTTGGCGCAATTGAACTTTGTGGCGGATTTGGCATCGAGGGTGTTGCAAGAGTTGCAAAAGCTGCAGGCAAAAATGTTAAGGTTGGTGCCGTAAGATTTGACTGCCACCCAGGTCTTGAGTTTAAAAGCGGAGATGAGCTTTTTGCCTAAGTAATGGAGACTGTCTTGAAAAACAGTATTCTTTTCAGAAAAAACGGATGTTATGAGCTTATTACAGGTTATGGACTTGTTAAGATCCCATCTCATACGCATAAAAGCTTTACTGTTGTAAGAATAGATAAAGGCAGTCTTGGCATCAGCATAAATGATGTCATCATGGAGGTATCTGATGATGATGTCATTGTGCTGCCACCTGATAATTCATTGAGCTTTGAACCAGAAAGTATATTTTCTTATACCTCACTTGTTATTCATGAACCTGCATGTACGGAGTTATCTGAATTATCAATAACACCTTCAGTCTTTAAGGATGATGGCAGTTTTAAAAAGCTCACCGACTCTTTTGATAGTACCGAGCCTCTTGAATTTAAAAATGCTCTTTTGCTTTTTTTAAAGATGAGAGTAAAACGTTTTGAAAACAAAGATGAGGTTTTGGATGTAGTAAAAAAAGCTGTTTTTTACATCGATACTCATGCTGAGGATGAACTTTCAATTAAGCAGCTTGCTGAAGTTTTAAATGTAAGTGATGGTTATCTTTCAAGAGCCTTTAAAAAGGCGATGCATGTAACTCCCAAACAGTATCAGGTGCAGACAAGATTAAGACTTGCCAAACGATCACTTGAAAACAACCGAGATGATATTGAAACAGCCTATGATTCTGGCTTTGCCTCACAAAGTCATCTGTGCAGCACCTTTAAAAAGTATATGGGAATCACCATGGGTGATTACCGCAAAAACAAGAACTAATCTGAATGCGCAAGATCCCAGAGTTTTTTCATTTCCTCTGGCAGATTCTCTTTTATCATCTTTTTTAGTTCTTCCTCACTCAATCCTTCTGTAAGAGTTTTGTAATACCACTGCTTGAAGCAGATAAGCGCATGAACTTTTTTGAGACGCTTGATTTCATTTTCTACTTCAACACGCTGTCTGCAGAATAAATCATAACGCTTTTTATAAGTGTCCTTGCCTTCACGGCACCAGAGCATGAACTGCCTGATATCACTTATCTCAAGGCCTGATTTTTTCAAGCATTCAATAAGTCTTAAAGCTTCAATGTCTTTCTGCTCGAAGCGCCTTATGCCGTTTACTTTTTTAAGATCAGGAAATAAACCTTCATTGTCATAAAATCTTAAGGCTGTAACTGAAATATTGAACTCTTTTGCAACTTCACTGATACTTTTTGTCATATTCACTCTTTTTTTGAATTAAATTCTTGACCTAAAGTTAACTTTAGGTTCTATACTTCCTCAAGTATATCCATTTTTAGACAGACTGGCAGGAGTTTTTTTATGAAACACTTTTTTAAGGCAGTAGCATTATCTGCAGCCATTGCATCTGGAAGCTCAGCATTAGCTGATACTCTGGTTGTCTATTATTCAGCTACAGGTTGTACCCAAAGAGCAGCTGAAATCATAGCCAAGGCTACAGGTGGTAGTGTTTATTCTCTAACACCAGAGCAGGTATACTCAGACAACGATCTTAACTGGCGTGATGAGAACAGCCGTGTAAGCAGAGAACATAACGATGAAAGTCTTCGTGATGTGAAACTCACCAACGCAAAAGTAGCTGATTTTTCAAAGTACGATACCGTATTTATTGGTTATCCCATCTGGTGGGGCATTGCAGCTTGGCCTGTAAACACCTTTATCAAAGAAAACAGTTTTAAAAATAAAAGAGTGATTACATTTGCAACATCCGTAAGTTCACCTTTAGGAGATAGTTCTATCCTTTTAGAGCAGATGGCAGATGGCGGTTTATGGCTTGAGGGCAAACGCTTTCAGAGTTATGCATCAGAAGATGAAATTGCAGCATGGGCAAAAAAGATTCTGATGGCAAGATAATGGTAGAAAATGCATCAGCTGGCGCTGATGCATTCTTTGAAAAACTAGATTTTCTGTTCCTGAACATACTGATAAAAAATCTCTTTTTAAAATTTGAGCCCCGTATCATCTGAAACAGTCTTTTTTTCATTTACGCCTAGATGTCGTTATGATATTGTGAGTGTGAAAATAAAAGATAGATAATAATGGAGTTTACATGACACTTAAAAGGGTTGTGGTTACTGGTATGGGCATCGTCTCTGCCATTGGTGTGGGTATTGATGAAGTCTTAAAATCCCTCAAAGAGGGTAAATCAGGTATTAAAACAGCACCTGATTTCGTAGAAAAACAGATGAGATCACAGGTTGCAGGTCTTGTTGACTGCGATCTTAAATCCATGATCGACAGACGTCTTCTGCGTTTTATGGGTGAATCCTCAGCCTATGCTTATCTTGCCATGCAGGAGGCAATCCAAAACGCCAACCTCAGTGAAGAAGACATTTCAAATGACAGAACAGGTTTATTTGCAGGCTCAGGTGGTGGTGATACCCGTGCAATCGTTGAGGCTGCTGACAATTTAAGAGAAAAGGGCATAAAAAGAGTTGGTCCATATGCTGTTCCAAAAGCTATGAGCTCAACAGTGTCTGCTAACCTTTCAACAGCTTTTAAAATCCGTGGTGCATCTTTAACCATCTCATCTGCCTGTTCAACATCAGCTCACTGCATAGGCCTTGCCTGTGATGAGATTGCACTTGGACGTCAGGATGTAATGTTCGCAGGTGGCGGTGAGTCAGCTGACTGGACCATATCCTGTCTTTTTGATGGTATGGGAGCCTTATCAAAAGGCTTTAATGAAACTCCAGAAAAAGCCTCAAGACCATATGATGCCGCAAGAGACGGATTTGTCATTGGCGCAGGTGGCGGTATCCTCGTTTTAGAGTCATTAGAGCACGCCAAAGCCCGTGGAGCAAATATCATTGCTGAGGTTAAAGGTTTTGGCGCTACCTCAGATGGTTATGACATGGTTGCACCATCAGGTGAAGGTGCCAAGCGTTGCATGCAGATGGCTCTTGCCAATGTAAGTGAGAAAATTGATTACATCAATACTCATGGTACAGCAACAGTACTTGGTGATATTAAAGAGCTTGAGGCAATTGAAGCTGTATTCGGTGACAAGGCTCCAGCTATTTCATCAACCAAGTCTATGACAGGTCATGCCTTAGGTGCTGCAGGTGTAAATGAGGCTATCTTCTCATTACTTATGATGCAGAATAACTTTATTGCTCCTTCAATCAACATTGAAGAACTTGATGATGCAGCTAAGAAGTTTGATATTGTTGCAAATACAAAACGTGATGCTGTTTTAGAGACTGTGATGTCTAACAGCTTTGGCTTTGGCGGTACCAACGCTTCATTAGTATTTGGAAAATATCATGGCTAAGGACAGCTTAAGGCTTGATAAGGCTGTAAGCCACAACTTTGATGTCCCAAGAAATTATGCTCAGAAACTCATACGCCAAGGCTGTGTTACAGTCGATGGCGTATGTGTGACAGAGCCTTCACAGAAGGTTCTGCTATCTTCTTTGATTTCAATTGATGGTGATGAGGATAATTCTGTTGCAGCATCTGATGCCTTTGAAAAAAGAGTCTACATGCTCAACAAGCCAGAAGGTTTTGTCTGTGCTGACAGGGATAAGAACTATCCTGTAGTTGTTAATATTTTCTCAGATGAGAGATCATATTCATCTCTTCACTGTGTTGGTCGTCTTGATATTGATACCACAGGTCTTATTCTTGTTACAGATGATGGTGATTTCAATCATCTTGTAACATCCCCAAAATCTCTGGTAACCAAGACCTACCGTGTTGCTTTGAAAAACGATGTTACAGAGCATGATGTCAGAAGGTTCTGGCAGGGGCTTAAACATCCAGAGGAAAAGCATCGCTATAAGAGCGCTCTTCTTGAAATTGAAGATCCAAGATCTGCTCTTGTCACTGTAACAGAGGGACGTTTTCATGAGGTAAAACGTCTTTTTGAATGCGTCGATAACGAGGTTTTAGAGTTAGAGCGCATAGCAATTGGTACTCTTGAACTTGATAGAGAGCTTGATTTAGGTGAGTATAAAGAACTGTCAGATGATGAGATAGCAAAGGTTTTTGAAGTATATAAGCCATATGCTCAAAAACTTGAAGATGATAAATAGATAAAATTAGCTTACACAAGACCTCGTTATTGATCTTGATTGATAACGAGGTTTTTATCCTAATGTGACATCAAGTACCATCATAAGTACAAATCCTAAAAGAACAGCAACTGTTCCTTTGTCTGAATTGTCCCCGCTATGTGACTGTGGAATAAGTTCCTCAATCACAACATAGATCATGGCACCTGCTGCAAAGGCTAAAAGCCAGGATAAGTATGGTGCGATGATACTTGAGAACATTACCATCAAAACTGCGCCTAAAGGTTCTACCGATCCTGATAAAGAACCTAGGATAAATGCTCTAAGTCTTGGCATACCTCCTATGTACAGCGGCATTGAAATAGCAGCACCTTCTGGAAGATTCTGGATACCAATTCCTAATGCAAGGATCAGTGTTGTTGTAAGCAGAGCTGCATTGCCGCCTGATGCAACAGCCGTAGCTCCTATTGCCATACCTTCTGGAATATTGTGAATAGTAATTGCAAGCAGTAAAAGAGTCTGCTTTGTAAGCATGCTCCTTGGGCCTTCTGGTGTTTTTGAAAGCACATGAAGATGTGGCATGCTCTTATCAAGTATCATCAAAAAGAGCACACCAAGGATAAATCCTCCTGCGACGGGAATTATCCTTTGTTGTCCATCCATGCCTGAATTTTCAAGTGCTGGAAGTAGCAGAGAGAAGAATGATGCAGCAAGCATGATTCCAGCTGAAAATCCCATGGTAACCTGAGTTAAAGCACGATTGTGGTTTTTAAACAGTACGAAAACAACAGAGGCACCAAGAGTTGTGCACATGAAGGTAAACAGACCGCACAAAGCTGCAAGTCCTAAGACATCAGACATCACTGTCTCCAGATAAGAGTTGACAAAGATAAGAGACAATTCTCTTCTTTTAGATGATGTTATTCAAGAAGTTTTGATTCTGCACAGAGAAGGGGAACTATAAAAAATTTTGTCTTAGATAGCATTTGTGAAAATAATTATACTGAATTTTTTAAATTACGAAGTTTTATCACATCTAATTACCATTTCTCATACTATATTTTAACTATCTGTCGGTTAGATTATTTTGTTTTTAAGATAATTGGTAATTTTAGATAGGGATGTTATATATGAATAAATTCATGCTTACAGCTCTTGCTCTTCCTGTTATGTTATTTTCCTATTCAGCGAATGCATCTCAGGAACTTACTGTTTATGAGGACAATAATAAATCGTTTGGTATTGAAAAGGCTGCCAGAGAATTTGCAAGAGAAAACGGATGTAAGGTAAACATAGTGGAAGTTGATGCCGCAGGTCAGCTAGCCGAAGTTGAAAAGGCAATAAAAGAGGGCAGATCAGTTCCTGATGTCTTCATTATCATGTCAGACCGTGTGGGAGAGGCTGTCAGCAAAAATCTCATCGCAAAGCTAGATAACGTAAAAAAAGATAAAGATCATTATACCAGCAGAGGCTATAGCTCATTTTTAGTTAACGGCAATATGTACGCCGCACCACGTTCAATTGAAACATTAGTTATCTACTACAACAAGGCCCTTTTAGAATATCCTTATGAGAATTTTGATGACTATGTAAAACTTTCAAATAAATTAAAATCAGCTGGCAAAGTTGGCCTTTTAGGCAAGTTTGATGCCTTGTATATAAGCTACGGATTCTTAGCTGCAAACGGCGGTTATGTATTTGGAAAAGAGGATGATGGAGACTTTGATACTAATGATATCGGTCTTGCATCTGAAAAAGCCGCATCAGGTCTTGCTGATTTAGTAAAGCTCACCTCTGTGAATTATCCAGATAAGATTTTTTCTGACAATGGCTGGGCATTAGTTGATGAATACTTCACAGAAGGTAAGGCTGCTGCAGTTGTAAACGGTCCATGGGCTTTGGGTACATATGCAAAATCAGGTATTGATTATGGTGTAGCTCCACTTCCTGAGCTTTCAAGTGGTAATCCAATCAAACCTTTCTTCGGTACAAAAGGCTATGCTGTAACAGAAAAAAGTGAGAACAAGGAGCTTGCAGAAAAATTTATCCGCTACTTAAACCGTTCAGATAATGCCTTGAAACGTTACAGTGAGATTGCAGAGCTTCCTCCTATCGTAGAGGTTCTGAATAATCCTCTTATCACCAATGATGATTTTGCCAATGCCATTGCAACTCAGGTACAGAATTCTGATGCAATGCCATCAATTCCTGAAATGGGACTTGTATGGGAGCCGGTGTCAAATGCTATCTCACAGGCGATAAAGGGAGAGGCAAACGCAAGAGATGCACTTAAAAATGCGGTTGATACCATAAAGAGTAATATTGATGATTAACAAAAAAACAACATGAGGGACATCTCTAGTCCCTCACAACGGCTATATGAAAC
>JBJEWY010000076.1:0-7702 GCA_051885305.1 Succinivibrio sp.
GCCGATGGTAGTGCAACGTACGTTTGTGTGAGAGTAGGTAACTGCCAGGCATTCCTTTCTAAGACCCCGGATTGTGATTCAGTCCGGGGTTTTTACTTTTCTGCTCTCTATGTTTTATCAATACTAAATACAGGTTCAATTCTCAATTAGTAGGTTTTTGCTACCTAATCTGCTATAGTGTCTTTCGTTTAGTTACTTAGGATGATTGCAATGGATAAACATGATCGCTCATTTTTAAAGAATGTTTCATTAAAAAAGCCTCAGCATTTAATTGCACTTGGTTTTGGCTCTGGTCTTGCCCCAAAGGCTCCAGGTACATTCGGATCGCTAGTTGCTCTTCCTATATGCATGATCCTTGTTTATCTGCCTTTATATGCTGTTTTAACAGTTATTGTCCTGACATTTTTAGTAGGCTGGTACTGTGCCTCGGTAACAGAGAAAGATCTTGGTATGCATGACAATTCTGCAATTGTGATAGACGAATTTGCAGGTATGTTTGTATCAGTTCTGTTCTATCCGCCAATATGGTATTACGCAGTGCTTGCTTTTGTGTTATTCCGCTTTTTTGATGTGCTAAAGCCATTTCCTGTAGGTCTTATTGACCGAGTTACTCATGGTGGCTTTGGTGTGATGGTAGATGATATAGCAGCCGGTATTTATGCGCTGATTGTTGCCCAGCTGCTGTTCTACTTTGTGCTGTGATTTAGCTTCTTTCAGTTATATTGAAACACTGTGAAAAGGCACTGATAAACTCCATTTCGCATGAGTTGTTATCAAGAAGTGCCTTTTCTAGTTTATCTGCATCAGTTTCATCAAGGTTCTCTATAATACAGTCCAGATCTTTTGAATAAACAGGATCTGCGCCTTCCATTCCAAGTATCTTTAATATTGTCTCAATTACCATCTTCTAACTCCTTTTGTTGCAGTCTAATCGTAAGATAGTAATGTAAAAATACATCGTTGCTGCTGTTAAATCTTTAGATTATAAAGAGAAATGACTAATAGAATGGGAATAGATTTAATTACTTTTTTTGAAGATGGTTACCATAAGCCACCAGAGAGCAGAAATTTATTTTACTGGTGGCTTTCTATAGCTAGTTTCTTATGGATTTAATCTTCAGGCTGTTTTCAAAACGTGCTTTTCTGAAGTTAGATTTGAAATTTTTAAAGGCAATTAAAAATGCCAGTACAAAGAAACCGCCTGGTGGCAGGATTGCTACCATCAGAGTGTAATCCTCAGCGATAATGCTGCACTCAAGAGCTGCACCGAAGTCACCAAAGAGTGCTGATGCACCTGCAAACAGTGTACCGCTACCTATTACCTCACGGATGGCACCTACAGTAAAGAGTACCAAGAAGAAACCAAGTCCCTGACCTATGGCATCAATTACAGCCTTTAATGGGCCGTTACGGCCAGCAAAGGCTTCTGCTCTTCCCATAATGATACAGTTGGTGACGATAAGGGAGAGATAGATACCAAGCTGACTGTAGAGATCAGGAAAATAGCACTCTACATTAAGTTTTACCGCACTTACTAACGTTGCAATTAAAAGCACATAAACAGGAATTCTGATTTCACGGAAGACTAGTTTTCTTATAAGTGATATTAAAAGAGAGCTTAGGATTATAACCACCAGAGTTGCAATGCCAAGACCTATAGCAGAGCATACCGATGTGGTAACAGCAAGCAGGGGACATAAGCCTAAAAGCTGGCATAAACCAGGGTTATTAGACCATAAGCCTTTAAGAATAAGAGATAAAAGTCCCTCTTTTTTACAGGTACATGGATTTATAGTACCTTCAACAGTATCTAACTTATTATCTGACATTATCTTAACCTGCATTTTTTAAGTTTTAAAATTTCAATTTCATCAAGGGCTTTCAGGGCTTCACCAGTTGATACCACTACAGCTCTTGAAGTTACGGTAGAGCCTGTAATAAAGTCAAAGTCACCACCGTACTTTCTGACATCAAATTTTGAGTCTGAAAGTGATTTATTAGATAAGGCATCCAGGAAATTGCCATGCTGTCTGTCGACCTTGTCACCAAGACCTGGAGTTTCCTGAGAGAACTGAATATCAGCTTTGAAAACCTTTTTGTCTTTGGTAAAACCTGCTATCAGAACTAAAGGATCTGAGTAACCCATTGATGTCTGATAGGTCATGACATAACCTTTGATTGCACCAGCCTTTGATGCTACGAAAAGCTTCTGGTTATGACCTATGTGCGGATTGTTTTTAACAACATAGCACTCGATTTTAACCCCTGCCTCTTTTGCCTCATCAGGCATTAAAGAGGTCACCTTTTCAGAAATAGCAGATGATCTGTTCTTTTCAATTAAAGATGCTGTAGCCTCATCTATAACAAGAACAGTCAGCACGCAAAGACATCCTGTGATTGCAAGACACAAAGCAGAGAGCAATGCTCTTACAGGACGAGAGAACTCTTTTCTTGATGGCTCTTTGTTTTTGGTATCTAATACTTCTTCAATCTTACTCATTGCCACGTCCTCTTAGATAATTCTTGCCGTAGGATCTTCTGTGAGTCAGGACATCAATTAAAGGTGCACAGGCATTTGAAAGCATTACTGCAAATGCCACAGCATCAGAATATGATCCAAAGGCTCTTATCATCAGGATCAGAAATGCCAGAAGAATTGAAAAATAAATACGTCCTTTTGAAGTACCGGCATTGGTTACAGGATCTGTCATGATAAAGAACGCACAGATCATGGTACCTCCAAAGAGGAGCTGATCTGAAACCGGCATGAAATAACCTGGGTAGAGATAATTTAAGATGGCAGCAAGTCCTATAAAAGAGGCAAAGAACACCACTACCATCTTAATGAGGATGATTCTAAAGCCTATAAGTACCAGACCACCTAACACATAAGCTGCAGCAAGAAAAGCGTAGGCTAAATAGGTACCACGGGTGAACTCATGAGGTGCCATTTCATTTAGATTTCCTGCCTTTCTAAGTGACTTTGCCTCCTCAAGGTAGGTTGCACCTGAGAGAGCATCAAACTTTTCTAGCAGATCACTTTTTAAATTCTCTGTTTCTGAATCATTGCTGTTATCAGTCTGATTTAATGAGAATACTAGGTTCTTAAGACTTTCTTTATCTCCTCCTTCATATACAACTTCAAAGGTCTTTGAGAAGGTTGCAACTGACTGAGCGTTAGATGCTGGAGCAATCCAGCTTGAACCTACAACAGCAGGGCAGGCTATCATGATAAAGACAAATGCTGCCATTGCAGGGTTGAAGATATTCTGACCCAGTCCTCCGAAAACAGATTTCACAACGATAATTGCAAATGCTGTCGCAACCACACTGTAATATACAGGCAGAAGTGGAGGCAAAGTTAAAGCGAGGATCATAGCTGTCACAAGATATGAATAGTCATTAAAACAGATCTTATAACCACGACCTCTCAATGCTGATGTCAGAGTTTCAAAGACAAAGGCCGTTATAGTGCAGTTTATAAACTGCCAGATAATTCCTGTGCCAAAAAAATAGTACTGGACAATAAAAGCAGGTAACAGTGCCAGACATACAATCAGCATGATTTTCTGGGTGGTCATGCTGTCTTTTAAATGTGGTGCAGTCTCAATACCTAAAATCTGCTTTGAGACGCCGTTTGAATCTTGAATACTCATCTTCTACCTTATTTCTTCTGTCTCATAGTTTTCTTTTTAAGTGCCTGAGGCAGGGTGTTATTCTCTTTTACCTCAAGATCATGTGACATTAGAACCTGAGCAATTACTTTTTTAGGCTCTGGATTCTGTAGACTGTCATCAGGTTCAAGTCCTACAAGTTCATCAACATGACTTACAGCTTCATTGTGCTGATACTGAGCAATCTTAAGAAGATTTTCTCGAACTCCAGCCATCTTCTTGAGGGCCTCTGGCAGAGCTAAAAGTTCTTCAGGAGTCTTTTCAGCCTTTACCTCTTCCTTAAATGAGCTTTCAGGAAGAATAGACTGTGCAACATGTCCCTGATGTCTTGAGATTTCACGGGAGCGCTCTTCACTCTTTTTCAAAGCCTCAATCTTAGCCTTTTCTATTTCGGCTTCCTGATTCTGGGCTTTAAGTTCATTGCGTCTCTTCAAGGCCTCTTCACGGGCTTTCTTGGCTGCCTCTGCTCTTGATTTAGCAAGCTCCTCAGGAGTCATCTTTGCTTCAGCCTCTTTCTGAGCTTTAATACGCTCTAAAGCCTCAGCTTTCTTCTTTTCACGTAAAGCCTCTTCCTCACGGACACGCTGATCGTGGATCTCCATGCGCTTTCTTGCTCTTTCATTGCGAACCTCAGCCTCATAGATATGGCGCTCTACAGCTTTTTCATATCTGAACTGTGAGGTTAATGGAATAGCAGAAGGGCAGACATAAGAGCAGGCACCGCACAAGGTGCAGTCTTTAATACCACACTTCTGGCAGGCTGCATGATTTTTGGCAACAGACTGACTGTACATCTGATATGGCACTAATCTGCTTGGGCATACTCTGGCGCAGCGTCCGCATCTGATACAGTTGGTTGGACTTGGAAGTCTTGGGATCTCAGTTGAGTCTGGTGCCAGAATACAGCTAGTTGTTTTGGTTACTGGCACATCAATAGATGGCAGAGTAAAGCCCATCATAGGTCCACCCATGACAATTCTCTGATGATACTCAGGATTCAGTCCGAAGTTGCTTAAAAGGAATCTTACGGAAGTACCTAAACGTACTCTGACATTACCTTTCTTTTTGAGGCTGTTGCCAGTCATGGTCACAACTCTGTCTGTTACAGGAATGCCATCAACTATAGCCTCTTTTACAGCAAGTACTGTAGCGACGTTGTTAACGACGATACCAGCATTTGAGGTATGTTCTGAATATGGTATTTCAATACCTGTTACAGCTTTAATGAGGTTTCTTGCAGCACCCTGAGGGTACTTGACCTTCAGTACACGAAGCTGTGCTACACCTGCACAGGCATTCTGCATGGCTTTGATTGCAGTGCTCTTGTTTTCCTCAATTGCTACAATAGTAATCTTTGGAGATAGGATCTTATTGAGGATTTTAATACCTGTAGCAATATCAGTTGCCATTTCCTGCATGATTCTGTCATCGCAGGTAATGGCTGGCTCACATTCACAGCCATTGATAATAAGAATGTTGCAGCCATCCTTTGAATCAGTAATGGCAGATCTGATCTTAAAGTCGGTCTGGAACTGGGCTCCACCCATGCCTTCAACACCATAATCATGGATTCTGCTCAAAAGGGTGTCATTATCAACTGTTTCCCAGTTTCTGATAGGATCTCTCTCTACTCTCTCATCAAGTCCATCTGGTTTTATGGTAATGCAAAGACCTGTAAAACCGCTAGGATGTGGCAGAACCTCAGGGCAGATAGATGAAATGGTACCTGATGTTGTAGCATGACATGGTACAAGACGACCTTTTGGCTCGGTTAACTTCTGGCCACGTTTTACGTGATCACCAATATTAACTAAGATCTCTCCGTCACTGCCTAAATGTCTTTCAATTGGCAGACAGATAAGAGAAGGGATCTTTAAAGACTCCACAGGACTTTGTGAAGTATCCTTCATCTCCTTTGGATGAATGCCCCCGAAGAATCTGAAAATTCTTCCCTGAGCAATCTTTTTAAACTGCTTGGATGAAATCATCCCTGTCTCCCGTTTTTAAGTGTTACTGAGTGAATATTCCAATTGAAGTGGCTTAGGTTATACTCCTGTCTTATCATCTCAATACAGTTGTGAGGGCAGGTTTTAATACAGTCACCGCAGCCTATGCATTCTCTGGCATCAACAATATGAGGCTGCTTGAGAATACCGCTGATGGCATCCACACGGCAGGCTTTTTTACATCTGCCACAGCCGTTGCAGATATTGTCATGAATATAGGCTACTTCTCTTGGAGTAAATAATTCTTCTTCATAATCTCTGTCGGCTTCACAGTTACGACCTAACATCTGGGCAATCTGAACTGCCACATCAGCACCTGCTGGTCTGCACAGAGAGCATGAAACCTCACCTTTGGAGATTGCTTTAGCATAAGCTTCACAGCCTGGGTATCCGCACTGACCGCAGTTGATACCAGGCAGAAGATTTAAAATTCTCTTTTCGGTACTGTCTGCCTTGCTGTTCACAAAGATTGACAGCACTGAGAGCAGGGCCCCGAAGAATGCTAATACTAAGAATAGAAAGATAATAAAATGAACTGTCATTAAGCAGCACTCCCAGCAAAGCCGGCAAAGCCCATGAAGGCAAGTGATAACAGACCGGCTGTAATCAGTGCGATAGCGGTATTTTTAAATGGAGCAGGCACATCTGAGATTGCAAGTCTCTCTCTTATGGCTGCAAACAGAACCAGTACCAGTGTAAAACCGACACCGGCACCTAATGTGAATGATAAAGCCTCTAAAGCAGAGAACTGCAGACCCTGCTGCAGTAATACAAGACCTAAAACGATACAGTTTGTGGTAATAAGAGGAAGGTAGATACCAAGAGCCTCATATAAATCCACAGAGAAGAATCTGATTAGAATCTCAACAATCTGGACTGTTACTGCAATTACTGCAATATCCATTAAAAGTTCTAATGACTCAAGATGGTAGTATGAGAGGATGTAGGTATTAACAGCGTAACATCCCATTGAGGTAATTAAAAGCACAAAACCTGTGGCAAGCCCCATACCAAGAGCTGATGAAATACGATTCGATACACCTAAAAATGGGCAAAGGCCTAAAAACCTTACTAACACAAAGTTATTGACCAGTGCTGCACCAAAAAACAGAAACAGATAATGTGACATGATGGAATTTTTTCCAATAAAAAATCATACTTGCTAAAATACATATGATACCGCAACTTAAGGAATTTTTACATGGGCAAAAATACGTGCGAGCTTACAGTTTCAGCGATTAGCATGATCTTTAGCACACTTAATAAGGCTTTTTTGAATCCAAAATCGGAATTGAATTTTAAAAATCCTTTTGAATTATTGTGTGCGGTAATGCTCTCTGCTCAGGCTACAGATGCCTCTGTCAACAAAGTTACTCCAAATCTGTTTAAACTTGCACCTACACCATCTGCGATGGCAGCTTTAGATGTTGAGAAAATTGCACAAGTGATAAAAACTATTGGTCTTTGGCGTGCAAAGTCAGAGAACCTCAAAAAGATGTCTGTGATTTTAAAAGATCAGTATCAGGGGAAGGTTCCTGACAGTTATGATGATCTTATCAGGTTACCTGGTGTCGGCTCAAAAACAGCAAAAGTGGTTTTAAATGTTGCTTTTAACAGACCTTATGTGGCTGTTGATACTCATATCTTTAGAGTATGCAACAGGACAGGCCTTTTTGTAGCAGATACGGTTAAATCGACAGAGGAGCATCTGCCAGCTCTCATTCCGCAGGAATATCTGCTTAAGTCACATCATCTGTTGCTGTTGCACGGAAGATATACCTGCACAGCAAGAAAACCTATGTGTGAGACCTGCTGTATATCAGAATGGTGTAAAAAGAACCTTAGCTGAGCAAAAGAGCATAATTTCATCAAGCGTGCTGTACTACACTACCTGATATCTCGAAATTGCCCTAACGGCAGGATCTGCATTAAACACAGCTGCAATTCTTATAAGTTCTTTTTGAGGAAGAATGTTGCCATAATCACGTGTCTTAATCTGCTCTACAGCTTCATTAAGTTTTG
>JBJEWY010000077.1:0-7664 GCA_051885305.1 Succinivibrio sp.
AACCTAGAGTGCATCTAGTTTTGTTTTAAATTTCCATGTGGGAAACTAGAGTTATGATCTTGATGCCAAGATAGAACAGATAAAAGGCAGGCTTGAGGGTAAATGCAACAAGAAGGAAATCACCATAAGACCAGAAGAGTTCATGGAACGATTCAATTACATCAGTCCTGTAATGAAAGAGACTCAATCATCATTCATTATTGAATATGACAAGAAAACCAAACTCTTCAGTCTTACATGTGAAAACAATTTTGACCTTGATGATGTCAATTTCCTGTGCTGTATTCCAGAATTATCATTCTGTGAATATGTTGTAAAAATCTACATGCGTGCAGATAACACGGATTTCTTGCCAAAAGATGATATTTTCAACTTCAAGGATACTATCGAGATTCCTTTTGAAACAATTGAAGGGTGCACTCTGATGGAAGGAGAAGAAGCTATTGCTACAATTGATGCAACTTTCACAATCAATTTAGAAGATCAGATCCCAACTTAGGCGATTCTGATAAGATGGCTTCGGCATAAATTCTTCCAAATGTTTTAACTGCCTTGCTGTTTTCTTTTCAAAATACCAAGGCAGTATCCCTCCTGTACCTTTAGATTTTCATAAAAAAGATGAAACTTAAAGTTAACGTATCATCGGTAATGAAAAATCAAACAATCATAAGAAAATCCTGTACCATATGAAACTTAAACAGAATATTTGAAGAGATATGATCAAGGCTAAGGATTGTTGTCAGCAAATGACATACAATAGCTCAGATCTGATTTTAATAATACACACACACGATGAAAAAAGAATATGTAATGGGAAACAGCGCCATAGCTATTGGCGCGCTCAGTTCTGGAGTCAAAGTTGTCGCAGGTTATCCTGGCACTCCATCCACTGAAATCATAGAAACCATTTTCCATGTACCTCATAATGGTGTTCACCTTGAATGGTCTGTCAATGAAAAGGCTGCCATGGAGGTTGCTGCAAGTGCTTCTTATGCTGGTGCCAGATCACTTGTAACCATGAAGCAGGTAGGACTTAATGTGGCATCTGATCCGCTGATGAGTCTTGCCTATGTTGGCGTTAAAGGTGGCATGGTCATAGCTGTTGCAGACGATCCAGGTCCAATTTCATCACAGACAGAACAGGATACCAGGAGATTTGCATCATTCTGCAGAATCCCTGTCCTTGATCCGGCATCTCCTGAACAGGCTTTTGAAATGGTGGCAGATGCGTTTGAAATTTCAGAGAAATACCACACACCGGTTATTCTCCGCCCTACCACCCGAATCTGTCACGGATATGCATCAATTGAGTTTGATGAAAACTATCAGCCAAAAGCCTATGAAGGATTTGAAAAGGATTCATCTAAATGGGTGATCTTTCCAAAGCTTTCAAACCGTAACCACGCTCTTATAGAAGAGAGAAACGTTCAGTACGGAAAGGACATGAGTACCTACCGTTTCAACACGGTGACAGGCAGAAAGGATGGATGCACAAAAGCAGTGGTTGCAGGAGGCGTAAGCTATGCCTATGCCAGAGAATACCTGACAGAGCACTCAGATACCTGCCTTATTCAGGTTGCAACTCCATATCCTCTGCCAGAGGACTTCCTTTTAAATGCTCTAAAAGATCTTGATGAGGTGATATGCCTTGAAGAGTTAAGCCCTTATCTTGAGGAGGAACTTTTAAAACTTGCAGGAAAACATCACCTGAAACTTACAGTAAAAGGCAAACTTACAGGAGATGTACCACACGCAGGAGAACTTTCTGTAGCAGCTGTTGAAAAAACACTAAACAGATTCTTTGGACTTGCAGATTCATCAATTGAATTTATTTCAAATACACAAAAAGTTCCCGTACGTCCTCCTGTTCTTTGCGCAGGCTGCCCTCACAGAGGAGCCTTCTATGCCGTAAAAACTGCAATGAGACGCAAAAAGACCTATTTCTGTGGCGATATCGGCTGCTATACATTAGGAAACGCAGCTCCGCTTGATATGGTGGATACCTGTCTGTGCATGGGTGCTGGTGTCACTATGGCCCAGGGCTTTAATGCCGTGGATAAAGATGCCGTATCATTTGCGTTCATTGGAGACTCAACTTTCTTTGCCTCTGGCCTTACAGGTGTTGTCAATGCAGTCTATAACGAGGCTGATCTTATAATCTGTATTCTTGATAACGCAACCACAGCAATGACAGGACAGCAGCCACACCCTGGAACCGGATTCAACCTTAAGGGTAATGTTGTAGACAAGATCGACATTGAAGCCGTTTTAAAAGGTATTGGGGTTAAAAAAGTTGTAACAGTAGATCCGCTTAATTTCAAAGCTTCTGTTGCCGCAGTAAAAGAATGCGCAGAACAAAAAGGCGTAAAAGCTATTATCTTCCGCTCTCCTTGCATTTCCATAGTCAAGGAAAAACGCAGTAAATGCAGAGTAACAGACAGATGCAACAACTGCAAGATCTGTATCAAGCAACTAGGATGCCCTGCCACAATAGTAACAGACTGTAAGGTCTGCATTGACGAAAATCTGTGTACAGGCTGTAACCTGTGCGGTCAGTTATGTCCTCATAAAGCAGTGGAGATAATTAAAGATGAATAAGAACGTTCTGATCTGTGGTGTAGGCGGTCAGGGAACCGTGCTTGCATCAAGACTTACAGCATCTGCTGCTATGAAAGAAGGAAACGTGGTTCACTCTGCTGAAACCATCGGTATGGCCCAGAGAGGCGGTGCTGTAACAAGTCATGTAAGAATAGGAGAACAGGCTTTCTCCCCTCTTATTCCTGATGGCAAAGCTGATCTCATTTTAGCGTTTGAACCAGCAGAAGCAGTCAGAAATATCCATTATCTTAAAAAAGGCGGAACAGTAATTGTCTGCTCTCATCCGGTAAAACCTGTAACAGAATCTCTTGAGGATACAGGATACGATGGGAAGGAAATGCTGGAGTTTTTAAAACAGAATCAGGTGAAAACCTGCGTTATAGATGCAAATGAGATTTTAAAGGAATTCTGCTCACTGAAATTTCTGAACATCATAATTCTTGGAGCTGCCGTGGGAGCTGGAGTATTAGGTATCAGCGAAGACACCATGACAGAAGAAATTGAGCAGAAAGTAAAAGCCAGATTTGTAGAGGTAAATAAAAAAGCCTTTGCAGCCGGAGTAAAGAAAGGTAAAGAATATGCAGCTAAGCAGTAAACAGCTTGAACTTGTAGACAGACAGATCAAAAGGTTACTTAAAACCGATAGTTTCTATGGCAGAAAATATCGTGAACTTGGTATTACAGGATGCACATCTCAGGAAGATTTTGAAAAAATCCCTTTTTCAAGCAAAGATGAGCTGAGGTATGCCTATCCTCTTGGAATTCAGGCTGTAGATGATAAGGATGTGGTTAGAATTCACTCCTCATCAGGTACTACAGGTCGCCCTGTTATTATTCCTTATACAGCAAAAGATGTAGAAGACTGGGCAACCATGTTCGCTCGCTGCTACAGCCTTGCAGGTATCACTCCGCTTGATCGTATCCAGATCACCCCAGGCTATGGTCTTTGGACTGCGGGTATTGGTTTTCAGGCAGGATGTGAAAAGCTTGGTGCTATGGCTGTTCCAATGGGACCAGGTAATACCGAAAAGCAACTCCAGATGATGATTGATCTCAAATCAACAGTAATTGCTGCCACATCTTCATATGCACTGCTGCTTTCAGAGGAAATCACCAAGAGAGGACTTAAAGATCAGATCTGTCTTAAAAAGGGTGTCATCGGCTCTGAACGCTGGAGCGAAAAGATGCGCAACACCATAAGAAAGAATCTTGGAATAAGTCTTTATGATATCTACGGACTTACCGAAATCTACGGCCCTGGTATAGGTATCAGCTGTGATGCTGAAGATGGTATGAATTACTGGGACGACTATATCTATATTGAGATCATTGATCCTGAAACAGGTAAGAACGTTCCTGACGGCCAGCCAGGTGAAATTGTAAACACAACCTTAGTAAAGGAAGGCGCTCCTCTGCTGCGTTTCAGAACACATGATCTTTCAAGGATCATTCCTGGCAAATGCTCATGTGGCAGTGAATATCCTCGTCTTGATATTATCCAAGGACGTAGTGACGATATGTTCAAGATCCATGGTGTAAATCTGTTCCCAAGTCAAATTGAAGGAATTCTTGGCATGGTCGATGGTGTCGGCAGTGAATACCGCATTATTCTGGCACGCGACACTGAGACCAGAAAGGATGTCCTGCACATAAGTGTGGAAGCTGAAGGTCGTGTAGATTTTGCTGAAACCGCAAGAGCCATCACCCGTCTTGCAAAATCAAAAATCGGCGTTACTCCAAAAGTTGCCGTTGTTCCTGTTGGAACACTGCAAAGAAGCGAGAAGAAAACCCGCCGAGTTGAAGATCAAAGAGATCTGTAAATTTAAGCAGAACTTACACATTCTGCCATCAAGACTCCCTCTAATTAATGATTGCAGAGGGAGCCTGTATACACAAGCACTATCTTGATTTATCTGAAAGATAGGCTTTATGATCCAACTCTTTGCCATCTAAAGCACAATTAACAAGCATCTCACCATCATATACAAGTTTAAGAGAGAAAAAGTCCTTTCTTTCCTTAAGCAATTTAAAGAACACCTTATCCCCTTCCCATAAAGGCAACTCACAGATCCTTTCCATTTCAACCCACTCAAGATTGCCCTCATTGCAAATTGATGTCATTTCACCTGAGAAATCTTCAGATGTATACAGAAACATGTATACAACACCATAACAGTTTGATACAAAAGTAATAATACCTCTGAGATCATAAGAATTAAGAGTAAGGCCTGTTTCTTCAAAGGTTTCACGAACAATACACTCATCTGGAGATTCACCGTTTTCAAGATGCCCGCCTATACCTATCCATTTATCCTTGTTGATATCGTTTTCCTTCTTGACTCTGTGCATCATCAGGTAACGGTTATCCTTTTTAAGGTAGCAGATAGTTGTTAGTTCCGACTGTGTATCCATAATCTTATTTTTCCTTTGAGAATGCATATGTTGTACTGATAGTACTTATAAGAGGTATGATTTATCAGGACAAATATCATCATTAAATCGATTTTATAAGATAATTTTTTCTGTCTATAACTAGATTTACTCTAAAAATTCTAGCAGAAGTTGCAGTACTTAGATTGCAACATTCCACCTGTATTCTGATAAAGGTCTATTCATATCAGTTATAGCATCAGATTCATGATCGTGTATACGGTAGACGTATTTTAAACTCATAGGTCTACTAATCACCTCCATGATAGAATAATTTTGTACAAACAAATAAATACACAGAGAAATAATATGGAAGAAAACCTTTACGATCTGGCAGAAAAACAGAATTCAGACATTCTGAGAACAAACAGATTTTCTCTTAGAGGCACATCACAAGAGGATGCTGAAGATCTTCTGAAGGTTTACTCCGATCCTTTAGCTCAGCCACTATTCAATTCTGATAACTGTCATGGTGATGATTTCTGTTATGAGACTCTCGAGAGGATGAGAGATGCAATTGATTTTTGGAGCAGATCATATGCTCAAAAACAGTTTGTAAGGTTTTCAGTAACTGATTTAAAAACTTCTGAGGCTATCGGTACAATTGAGCTTTTTGTAAGACATTCTGATGACTATTTTACGAACTGTGGAATCTTGCGACTCGACATGAGATCTGATTATGAGCAAAAGGATTTCATCATTGACATCCTGTCAGTTATAAAAAAAATAGCTATGGCAACCCATATCAGCTTTATTGCAACAAAGGCAAAAGAAGATTGTGCAACGCAGAGGATAGCTGCATTGACTGCATCGGGCTATGTCAGAAGTGAACAGAATCTTATAGGATTTGATGGCACAAAATATGGCTCATACTATGAACTTAGAATTTAACTGGTGTATTAACAGACATTGTAGTATCTACTCAAAATCAGACAGAAATGGATAATATCCAAAAATTTGATACTGTGAAAGTTGCTAGTTTTTATGATTAACTAAGGTTCGGTGGTAAGTTTTCTGTTTACCCTAAGATCAAAATCCATACTCATTCCGGCATATAACCACAGGCATTTGGATATCATGGATCTTTCCTGACAGGAAAGTTTCTTGTGATGGCTTATTTGAACACTATAATCTAGGATATCAAGTCAGAATAAGTTCTGTATTACTACCGCATCAATGAAAGCTTACTGAGTTTTATCTATACTACAAAATCTTCTGACAAACTCTGCATTCTGATCCAACAAAGATAATTGCATAGCAATCCAGAATTCTGTTTTCAACTGTTTTCCTAAGTACAGATCCCTGGCGATATCTCTCTATCTCAGATCTTGCTATTGCAAGTTTTTCAGCCACAGCCGATGTACTGTCATCTTTTTTATGAAGATATTTAAGTTCAAAAAGGAAATCATGGCCATTAGGGTGTGAGTTCTTGACCAGAATATCAGCATAACCTTTACCGGTATAAAACTCAGTATAAGAACTAAGATGGATATTACTGCTGTTATTGATAACACTATCAAAAATCAGCTGAAGTGCCATCTCTGTAAATTTTGCAAGAGACTGTGGTGGCAGTTTTATTTCGATCTGTTTTGCAACAGTTTCTAATAGCGGAGTAATGTCAGCAGTCTCCTCATACATCATTCTTAATTCTGCAGGGCTATCCTTTTTGTAACCAATAGCCTGCCGACAGTAATCTAAAAACAGTCTCTCGTATACCTTGTTTGGAATGATAAAACTTGTGATACCTTTTTCACTGGTAGTTTCTGGATCAATAGTCAGGTAGCCCAGATGATAAAGCAGAGATACGGTCTGTTCTATGTCAAACAGATCTGTCTGATTAAGGTTCATTCTGTCAGGCAGAACTGCCACAACCGGAGATTTATTAAACATAGAGCGAACAATTTCTTCTCTATCGGCGGGCTCACACATGCCTAACATTCCTTTAAGCTTGCTAGCATCATCATTTAGTGTTATTTCATTTGGGTTTGGAAGTTCTTTTATTGATATCAGATCTCTAAGATATGACAGACACAGATTAGAATTGAAGATTTTTTCTTTAGAATATTTGCTAAACGCATATCCGTCATAGTTCTCTTCCATCACAATCATTATCTGTTCTTTAGTGATATTTGGAATCTGTGAAAAATCTACGGTCTGATCTATAACCTCAGACAGTTCATCATGCGTAAAACCAATCATGGAACAAAAGTCTGGTACGGAACTCAGATTGGTAGCAATATTAAAACCTGAAGTTACCGAATCTAAGGAGATTGATGACACGCCAGTGATAAAAAATCTGTCGATTGCTCCCTCTCTTACTCCTCTGTAAAACTTTTTTAGTATCGCATAGAATCTCTTGATAAGTCCCTCGTGACCCTGAGCAGTTGGAGTTATATCCTTAAATGCTTCTTTATCTCTTGTCAGAATTTCATTAGCAAAATGATCATATTCATCAATGATAACGTACAGATACGCAAAATTCGGTTCACCTCGGTACAGAAATTCTGCATAACATCGGTACCCCTCCTTCAGAATAATCCGCTCTAACTTCGGTATACCTCCTTCCGAAAATTCGCCCTAACTTCGGTATATTTTTATTGAAAAATCCTGCATAACATCGGTACCCCTCCTTTGAA
>JBJEWY010000078.1:0-2043 GCA_051885305.1 Succinivibrio sp.
TTAGAGCTATCGAACAGGAAGCCCCTACCTCTACAGGTAGGGGAGGATGTCACTCCATTATTTTGATCCTTATCTGATCATCTGCTGTAAAAGTGCTGTCAGCTTGGGATTTTGGTATTATTTTCACTTTTTTTTCGAAAACTAATTATTCTTTACGCTGTCAATGGATATAATTTAGAGGTCAACGTAACCAATAATTTATTTTAAGGAAAAAATATATGGCACTTCATGAAAAAGCAGGCCAAAAAGCCGGTTTTGAAGATCTCGACAATATCCCACGTCTGATGGCTGCATACTACCTCAATACCCCTGATGTAGATGATCCTGAGCAGCTTGTAAGTTTTGGAACATCAGGTCATCGTGGAACTTCATTAAACGGATCTTTTACAGAGTCCCATATTCTGGCAATTTCTCAGGCTATTGCAGAGTACCGTGTTCAGAACGGTATTACTGGTCCATTATTTATCGGTATGGATACACATGCTCTTTCAGAGGCCGCATTAGCTACTGCCATTGAGGTATTAGGTGCAAACGGTGTTGAAGTCAGAGTAGAAAAGGATCATGGCTATACACCAACTCCATCTGTTTCTTTTGCAATTTTAAATTACAACAAGGGCAGAACTTCAGATCTTGCTGATGGTATCGTAATTACTCCATCACACAATCCACCTTCAAACGGTGGCTTCAAATATAATCCAACAGACGGCGGTCCTGCCGGAACTGAAATCACTTCTGTTATTCAGAATCGTGCAAATGAGATTTTAAAAAACAAGTTAGCAGGTGTTAAACGTATTCCTTACTCTAAGGCAATCAAGCTTCCTAATGTTCAGGAATACGACATGATGACTCAGTATGTTGAAGCCTTAGGCGACATTATTGACGTTGAGGCTATTTCCTCATCAAACATCAGCATCGGTGTTGACCCATTAGGTGGTTCTGGACTTTATTATTGGGACAGAATTGCAGATCGCTACAAGCTAAATCTTAAGGTTGTAAACTACGCTGTTGATCCAACCTTCTCATTCATGTGCATTGACAGAGACGGTAAGATCCGTATGGACTGCTCAAGCCCATATGCAATGGCAGGTCTTATTAAGATGAAGGATGATTTTGATATCGCTTTTGGTAATGATCCTGATTATGACCGTCATGGTATTGTCTGTCACAGCGGTTTAATGAATCCAAATCGCTATTTGTCAGCTGCTATCAACTATATCTACACTCACCGTGAGAACTGGCCTAAGAATGCCATGATTGGTAAGACTGTGGTAAGTTCAAATCTGATGAACAGAGTGGCAGAAGGCTTAGGACGTAAAGCTTATGAGGTTCCTGTAGGATTTAAGTGGTTCGTGCCAGGTCTTTTTGACAAGTCATTAGCCTTTGGCTGTGAGGAGTCTGCTGGTGCTTCATTCCTGAGAAAGGATGGTTCTGTATGGACTACTGACAAGGATGGTATCATTGCATCTTTACTCAGTGCTGAAATGCTGGCAGTAACAGGCAAGGATCCTTCTGAGCATTATAAGATGCTAACTGAAAAATATGGAACTCCATTCTATAATCGTGTGGATGCTCCTGCAAATACTGCTCAGAAAGCTGCCTTAAAGAAGCTTGACCCTCAGGCAGTTGAGGCAAGTGAGCTTGCTGGTGAAAAGATTACTGATAAGCTGACCTGTGCTCCTGGCAATGGCGCAGCTATTGGTGGTCTTAAGGTTGTGACTGAGAATGGCTGGTTTGCAGCTCGTCCATCTGGCACTGAGAATGTATACAAGATTTACATGGAAAGCTTCAAGGGTGAAGATCATTTGAAACGTATTGAAACCGAAGCTCAGGAAATTGTAAATGCTGCCCTGAAAAAGGCTGGTGTATAAACTTGTTTTGACTTGAAAGGGCCGGTAAAGTTCAATTTACCGGCCCTTGTTATTTTGATTATGAGAACTTTCTC
This sequence comes from Succinivibrio sp., assembly GCA_051885305.1. Lineage (GTDB taxonomy): Bacteria > Pseudomonadota > Gammaproteobacteria > Enterobacterales > Succinivibrionaceae > Succinivibrio. The sequence goes on from JBJEWY010000078.1 coordinate 1,943, forward strand.
AAGAGAATAAACGCTGATATTCACAAAACACAGTCAAATAAGCTACAATCCGATTTTCGACAGTTGTACTAATGTACACTTCTCCAAGGCCTTGATAGATA
>JBJEWY010000079.1:0-7615 GCA_051885305.1 Succinivibrio sp.
GAATAAATCAATATAAGTTTTTAAAGAGCGTCAAACCTAGAGTGCATCTAGTTTTTTTTAAATTTCCATGTGGGAAACTAGAGCTTGTAAGTAAAAAAAACTGAATTTAAAAAGAGAAAATACTCTATTCAGTCTTTTTAACCCGACTGCTTACGGGAGTTTCCTTTACAAGATTAAAGTTTGGACAGATCAGTCTGCCTAAGTAAAATCCTTTTATTAAAAATGAACAGATAAAATTATTCAGCGAAGCGCCAAGTGGCACCACCTGTTCAGAGTGAATTGCTCCTAAAGCAAGACAGATCACACAGCTTTGATGATGGTGGCAGCAGTGCAGTGAATGAGATGTTTTATAAAAGGTGTAGTAGGACTGGCAGAGACAGAACAATCCTGCAATTACTAGAATTAAAAAATGATTTTTAAGTTTTGTCTGCCACATAATCCATTCCTTGACTTCTGTGCATTATGTCACAAATTGCAAGTTAGTCAATGCTAACCTAAGGGATTAAAACAATCATTTTTATGCTGTCTTTGTAACTGGTGTATCGTCATAACCTGCCACAAAATCAGCAAAACATAATATAATACTTGTTCTAGATTTGGACAGAGGCAATGGCAGATATTGTAATTGGAATTGACCCAGGATCCCGTTTCACAGGATACGGAATAGTATCCATAGAAGGTAATACTCCACATTATCTTGGATCAGGATGTATTAAAACCGGAAATGGTGATCTGGCTTCAAAACTCAAGATTATTTATGATGGCGTGAGCTCGCTTATAGAGCAGTTTCACCCTGATTCAATGGCTATTGAAGAAACATTTCTGTCAAAGAATGTCCAGTCCACTGTAAAACTTTCAGAGGCAAGAGCAAGTGCCATTGTGGCTGCCGCCAATAACGGACTTTCTGTTTACGGGTATACTCCGATGCAGATTAAACAGTCTGTTGTAGGTTATGGATGGGCAGAAAAAACTCAGGTTCAGTATATGGTCCAGAAGATCTTAAAACTCTCTGGAAGTCCGCAGTCTGATGCTGCTGATGCTCTTGCATGTGCTTTATGTCACTGTTTTACAAGTCAGGTTACAAGGGCCATCGGTACAGGAGTTGCAACATCAGGATCTGTACATGGCAGATATCAGCAGGTTAAAAATAAATGATAGGCAGTTTAAAGGGCAGGGTATTGAGAATCGACGGGGTAACCGCGCTTGTAGAGGTGATGGGCGTAGGTTATGAAGTTGATATACCTGCATCAAGCATGGATAAGGTATTACCAGGTCAGGATACCTTTTTGTATATCCATCATTCAGTCAGAGAGGATGCACAGCAGCTTTATGGTTTTGTAACTCATGAGGAGCGGGCTCTTTTCAGAATTCTAATTAAAGTAAACGGTGTTGGTCCTAAAATGGCACTTGCAGTGCTTTCAACATTTGATACAGAGTCATTTGTTCAGACAGTAATATCAGGTCAGTCAAAATCTTTAGAGCAGATCCCAGGGGTCGGTAGAAAAACAGCTGAGAGAATGGTAGTTGAATTAAAAGACAAGCTTGAGAATCTTGGAATTTCTGCAGCAGCTGTATCAACAAATGATCAGAGAGGAAACACAAATCAGGATAATTTCTCTGATGCTGTAGCAGCTCTTGTAGGTCTTGGCTATAGAGAAAACGAAGCTGTAAAGTACGTCAAGGCAGTAACTTCCAAAGCTGCTGATCTGAGCGTTCAGCAAGTTATTGTTCAGGCACTTGCTCTTATTTCAGGCGGAAGAAAATAATATATGGCAGCAGATGATTTTGGAATTGTGGCAGACAGCCTTAGTGTAAACAGTGTTGTGCGCCCAGAGAAGACCATAGATGAGCTTGCAGACAGTTTTAGAATGTCAGATGACAGGGCTCTAAGACCACAGAGACTAGAGGATTACATAGGTCAGGATGAGGTTAAAGAGCAGCTTGGTATTGCTCTTGAGGCAGCAAGAAAAAGAGGTGAGGCTTTAGATCATGTTCTAATCTTTGGCCCACCAGGTCTTGGAAAGACAACCTTATCCAATATTATTGCCAATGAACTTGGAGTTGGAATTTCATCAACATCAGGTCCTGCTTTAGAAAAGAAAGGGGACGCTGCTGCGCTTTTAACCAATCTTCAGGATCGCAACGTCATTTTTATCGACGAAATCCACAGACTTTCTCCTGTAATAGAGGAGTTCTTATATCCAGCCATGGAAGATTACATGGTTGATATTATGACAGGTGAGGGGCCATCTGCACGATCTATCAAGATAAATCTTAATCCTTTCACTCTGATTGGTGCCACTACAAGGGCAGGAACACTTACATCTCCGCTTCGCGCAAGATTCGGAATTATTCTGCAGCTTAAGTTTTATTCTCCTAAAGAGCTTGAAATCATTGTCAACAGCTCAGCTAGAAAACTTAATGTGAAGATCTCTAAAGAAGGAGCATTTGAAATTGCCTCTCGTTCGCGCGGAACACCACGTATTGCCAACAGAATTTTAAGACGTGTTCGAGATTATGCCGAGGTAAAAGGAGATGGCACCATTACCTTAGAGATTGCAAGAAGTGCTCTTAAAATACTTAGAATCGACGAGGATGGCTTTGACGATTTTGACAGGCAGTATCTTAAGACCATGATTCATGATTTTAACGGAGGGCCTGTCGGTATAGAAAGTTTGGCCGCTTCTTTAGGTCATGACAGAGATACTCTTGAAAATGTGGTTGAACCATATATGATTCAGCAGGGCTTTGTGCAGCGTTCTAGAACCGGACGTATTGCCACAGCAAAAGCCTATGAAAAATTCGGTCTTAGCAGGGGGGACAATAAAAATGGCTGATAACTTTTCCCTAAATGTCAGAGTGTATTATGAAGATACCGATGCTGGCGGAATTGTATACTATGCAAATTATCTTAAATTCTGCGAGAGAGCAAGAACAGACTGGCTTCGTAGCCTTGGGATGAGTCAGAGTGAAATGCTTGAAAAACACCAGGGATTTGTGATCAGAAGTATTAAAGGAAACTACATAAGTTCAGCAAAGCTTGATGATCTTCTGACAGTAACCTGTGTGCCAGTAAAAGTTAGAAATGCAAGTTTAAAAATCTTTCAACAGGTTTATAATCAGCATCAGGAATTATTGTTTGAATTTGAATGCTCGATCGCATTTTTGGATATGTTGAAAAGAAAGCCTGCTGCAATGCCTCAGGAGGCATTGGCCTACATTAAACAGTTCGTACCTTCAGAAGCACCAGAATTAAAGATTAAGGATTAAATAAATGGATACTTCAGGTTCACTATCAATAACTCATCTTATTTTAAACGCTAGTCTTCTAGTTCAGATTGTGATGCTGTTTCTTTTGTCACTGTCTGTTCTGTCATGGACTATTATTGTTTCACGTTCCAGCTCATATAAGAATGCCCGTATTAAAGCTGATGAATTTGAAGAGAAATTCTGGTCAGGAATTGATTTAAACAATCTTTATCAGGACTGTACCAGACGTTCATCTGAACTTATCGGTCTTGAGGTTATATACACAGCAGGATTCAAAGAGTTCGTAAGACTTATAAACTCAGGTCCTGCCGACCAGGAAGTGGTGATGGATGGTACCTATCGTCAGATGAAGGTGTCTCAGTCACGTGAGATGGAAAATCTTGAGTCTCATCTTGCAACACTTGCAACTATCGGTTCAATAAGCCCTTATATCGGACTGTTTGGTACCGTATGGGGTATTATGCATGCCTTTATTGCACTGGCCGCTGTTAAAAACGCAACCTTATCAATGGTAGCACCTCCTATTGCCGAGGCTTTAATTGCAACTGCCATGGGTCTTTTTGCGGCTATTCCTGCCGTAATGTTCTACAACCGCTTTGTATCAAAAGTAGAAGCTTTAGAGAATCGTTACATCAACTTCATGGACGAGTTTGCCACCATTTTGAACCGTCGACTTGTAAGAGTACGTTCTGAAATGCAGCAGCAGGAACAGGATGTACAGCCAAAGGTACAGCCACAGCAGCAGGCCACAGGTTATGTAAGATCAAAAATGACTCATCATTCATACGAAAGCAGCACTGACGACAAGTCATCTGTCTCATCTCTTCGTTCAAGAATGAATCAGGCACATGATCAGGGTGTGCATTATCAGACACCTGGTGTAGAGGGCGATCGTCAAAGAGCTTTTGCCCGTTCACAGGAGCGTTAAGATGCAGTCAGCCAGAAGCCGTATGAAATCCCGCGCTAAAGCCGAGATTAACGTGGTTCCATACATTGATGTGATGCTGGTTCTTCTTGTGATCTTTATTGCAACAGCACCTGTAGTGATGCAGGGTGTGACTGTTGATCTGCCAAAGGCTCAGGCTGAGACCATGAATCAGGATCAGGCAACCCCTATTATTGCAACAGTTGATAAGGCAGGTCAGTACTATGTAAGTATTGATACAACCTTAGAAAAGATGGACAGTCTTGATGCTCTGACAGCATATGTTGCATCTCAGCTGCAGAAGGATCCTACCCGTCCTGTTGTAGTACAGGGGGATGCTCAGGTAGCCTACGACAATGTGATTCAGCTTATGAACGCTCTTAAAAACGGTGGAGTCAAGAGCGTGGGACTTGTAACCGATCCAGTTAACTGAAGGATTTAAGATGAAAATCAATATGAAAACCGCCTTTGTTATAGCGGTTTTGATCCATCTTGCTATATTTGCAGGTCTCCTTATCCGTGTATCTTTAGATAAGCCTCAAAAGCCTGGTGTTGCATCAGGTGAGATCATGCACGCAACTTTTGTGCCTCCTGCCAAGGGAAAGCCAACTGGCAGAGCGGAAAGCAAAAAGCAGGAGAGTACTGTAAAAAAAGAACCTGTCGAAGAGAAAAAGGCTGATGATGCTCAAAAACAACTTGAAGAGCGTCTTGCACAGCAGAAACAGGCAGAAGAGAAACGTCAGAATGAACTTGCTTTAAAAAAGAAGCAAGAAGAGGCTAAAAAGCTTGAAGAGAAGAAACTTGCACTAAAGAAAGCTGAAGAAGAAAAGAAAAAGAAGCTTGAAGAGCAGAAGAAACTTGAAGAGCAGAAAAAGAAACTAGAAGAAGAGAAGAAGAAACTAGAAGAGAAGAAAAAGCTTGAAGAGAAGCGTAAGGCTGAGGCTGAAAAGAAGAAACTAGAAGAAAAGAAGAAAGCTGAGGCAGAAGCTAAGAAAAAGGCAGAAGAAGCTAAAAAGAAAGCTGAGGAAGCTAAAAAGAAAGCAGAAGCTGCAGCTAAAAAGAAGGCAGAAGCTGACGCTAAGGCCAAGGCACAGGCTGATTCTCTTGAAGATGATATCCTAGGTACTGAAGATGGCGATGAAGTTAATGGTAAGGGCTTAGGACAGGGGGCCGGTGGCGATTCTGGATATGGCGACAAGGTTCGCTCTTTAATTGAGCAGAACTGGCGAGTTGATCCGTCTATGAACGGCAAGAATGTGGTTGTGTCAATTCAGGTTGATAACAATGGAAACGTAACAAGTGAAAACTGCACTGGTGATGAGAAAGTCTGCAAGAGTGCATTAGATGCCATAAGACTTGTTGGTATGTTCCCAAGACCACCTGCAAGCTGTCCAGAGTGCTCAAATATCAGAATCTCTATGACACCTAAGCTTTAGAGTTCTATAATTAGACGATTTTGTTCAAGGAGTAATGTTAATGCTGAAGAGAATAATGGCCGCATTTGTCCTGATGTTTCTTGCAACAGGTGCTAATGCTGAACTTAAAATTGAAATTACAGGTGGTATCAACGAAGGCCACAAGATTGCAGTGTATCCTTTTACACAGCCGCAGTCAGTACGCCTTGATATAGCATCTGTAGTTGCTGCCGATCTGATGCGCTCAGGAAAATTCAGTCCGCTGTCAAGAACAGCACTTCCAGGAGGTGCTGTCAATGGTGTGGAAATCAATGCTGATGCAGCTGCTGCATCAGGAGCTGAGTTTGCTGTAGCAGGTGAGGTCAAGGCATTAGATGGCGGTATCTATAATATAGAGTTTCAGCTTGTAGGTCTTCAGGGAGCTAAAAAAGGACAGGTTTTAGCCCATTTTGGCGGCAAGAGCGCTATGGCCACAATGCGTCAGGCTGCTCATCGTGTTTCAGACAGAATCTATGAGGCTGTAACCGGTCAGCGCGGCTGTTTTAGGACCCGCATAGCCTATGTGGTTACCAAAAGAGGTGAAAAGTTCCCATATCAGCTGATGACAGCAGATTATGACGGGTACAATGAAACTGCAGTAGTAAAGTCAACCCAGCCACTTATGACCCCTGCATGGTCACCTGACGGCACAAGACTTGCCTACGTAAGTTTTGAAAAGAGAAAGTCAGCAATCTTTGTGCAGAATATTCTGACCAAAAAGCGTACCATGCTGGCAGAGTTCTCTGGTCTTAACAGTTCACCTTCATGGTCACCAGATGGTACTAAGATTGCCATGACCCTATCAAAGGAAGGTCAGCCTGATATCTATTACTTTGACCTTAATACAGGCAAGTTTGTAAGAGTAACCAATAACCGTGCCATTGATACAGAACCTACTTGGTCTTCTGATTCTAAGTCTCTGTTCTTTACCTCAGAGCGTGGTGGCAAGGCTCAGATCTACAGACAGGATCTTGCCACAGGCAAAGCTGAGCGCGTGACCTATCAGGGTGCAAGAAACCTTTCTGCCCGTCAGATCCCTGGTAGCAATTCACTTATTGTTATCACTCAGGTAAACGGCTTTAGAGTAGCCAGAGTCGATGCGGATGGCAGTATTTATATGCTGACAACATCATCTTTAGACGAATCTCCAAGTGTTGCTCCAAACGGTAGTATGGTAATATATTCAACAGTATATCAGGGGCGTAAGGGACTTGCTTTAGTATCATCAGACGGAAGATTCAAGGCTAATCTGCCATCAAGTGCAGGTGAGATCAGTGCTCCTGCATGGGGTCCATTGCTTACTAAATAATTTTGCTCTTTATTAGGAAAGAAAAATGTTAAAAAATCTTTTAATCTCTTTATTATTCGGCGCTGCCGTTGTATCTCTCAATGCCTGCTCCACAAGCAGTGATAATTCATCCCTTGTTGAGGATGCATCTGCATCAACAGAGGTTGGTCTTGATGATGACGGTGCTTTAACCCTTGGCAATCCAAACGAGAACGTTGACGGTTTCAACGGTCCTGCTGAGCTTAAAGACAACAATACCATCTACTTTGGTTATAATTCAGAGAATATTCAGGATCAGTATCTTGGTGTAATGCAGTCACATGCAAAATACCTAAAGAGCAATCCTGATGCTCGTCTAATCATCGAAGGTCACACTGATGAGCGTGGTACCCCAGAGTACAACATTGCTTTAGGTGAGCGTCGTGCCCGTTCTGTTGCCCGTTACATGCAGAACCTTGGTGTTGATGTAAATCAGCTTTCAATTGTAAGCTACGGTGAGGAAAAGCCTGCTGTAGATGGTCACAATGAGGCTGCATGGTCAAAGAACCGTCGCGCTGTATTAAACTACTAATTTTTACGCGAATAACATAAAATGAGGGGGTATGAATTTGTTTTCATACCCTTTTTGTGTGTGCACGGCATGTGCGATAGCTAACAGGTGCAAGTCCTGAGACCAGG
>JBJEWY010000080.1:0-7497 GCA_051885305.1 Succinivibrio sp.
CTTTAGAAACATAAGCACGAGGAGAAGTGTCAGGAGTGTACTTATAAGAACCACTGTCAGAAAACAGTGGCAAGGGGGCTTGCTGCTTAAAAAGATTAAAGAAACTGAGAAAGTTGTAAGAGGATCAAATGCCTATTTATATTTTGATAGCAATTATTGTGATGGCAGTGGCGATCCTCGGCTGTATTATGTACGTGATCACCCCTGAAAAGGATTAAAGCCATTCTGTTGGGAGATCTTGAAATTGCTTTGCAGTGATCTTCTTTCAAGTTTGCACCAAAGCTATTCAAAAAAAATACATTCTCTTTTGTTCCAAAGTCTTTGATTGAACATTTTAACAACCAACACGGCAGTATAAGATGGGAAACTTGTTATAAATCAAGTTATACTAACTATGAAGGATAATATTTGTCGAGAAAAGAAATAGTGGAATGATTGAATGGAATTTAGCAGTTGTACACCTAGAAGTAGAAGAAAATATGGTGGATCAAATGGTGTCAAAAAGGGAATTCTCATTGAGAATACCCCTTATTTGCTAAAAATTTTCAAGAATTTTTCTCCATGGGTGGGGAAAAATTTATGTTTTAGCGAGTATATAGGCTGCAAAATTTTTGAAAGTTATGGAATACCAGCTCAGCAAACAATTTTAGGTAAATATATAACAGATGAAGGAGATGTTTACCCAGCTGTCGCCTGTAAAGATTTCTGTACCGAAGGGTATCAGTTATCTGAATTTTTTAAAACAAAGAACTCAATTCTATTATGCAGTGATAATGGAAATGGAACCACATTAAATAATATTCTTTTAGCGATCAATGAGCAGCAAGATCTTGATAGCAATTTATTAAGTAACTTCTTTTGGGATCAATTTATTATTGATGCTCTGATTGGAAATTACGACAGACATAATGGTAATTGGGGCTTTTTAGAAAATGAAAATAATATGGACTGTAAGATAGCCCCTGTATATGACTGTGGTTCATCCTTGTTTGCAAAACAAGATAAAGAGACTTGGGAAAACGCATTAAAAGCCGAAAGTGAAGGTATAGCTTTTATATGTAAAAATAGTCTTTCAGCAATAAAAAATGAAAATAAAACACCTATTCTATATTCAAAGTTTTTAAGCAATTGTTTATATCCTGCCTGTATAGAGGCATTGAAGAGATATAAGTCTAAAAGCTATTTATTAGATACTTATCTGGATATAATCGATAATACCCCTGGATTAGATAATTTTAGAAAGGATTTTTATTCAAAAGTAATTGATTATAGACATAACCACATTATATTAAGTGCAGCAGATAAGCTAGAAGTATTAAATAATAACAGCATTGACTGTTTGCAGATCTATAATTTCAGGCTAAATAACATCTTGAATGAAGTTATTGCCCCCATTGATACAGAATTATCAATACAATACAAGCAAAGATATAAGCAACTCCTGCAAAGTTCTATTAACCAAAACACTGTTGGAACAGCTAATATTGATGCAGTTATTGTTTCAGAATTGCAAACAAAACAGAATAAAAAAGATTTGCAGCAAATCATTTATGACTTTAGCCCTAACTGTTTTGATGATCAGAATTATGTACAAAAAATCATGCGCAAAGCTGAAGAAATAATAAATAATTCTGAGAATACAAAAACAACGCTTATTTGAAAAGAAGGTAACAATGGAAGAAGAAAAAAGCAAAATAGAGTTTATCTGTACAAAAGCGCAGGCAGAAATGTTAAACAGATATTACGAATTTATATGCCAGAATGACTTTCATCTTCCAAATGATGCATTTAAAGATGCACCTTTTTTAAAAGAAAAAAATAGTGAGATTATTGAGCTTATGTTGCCATCTTATTTGAAGGCAATAATTGATGAGATTAAATGCACTGATCTGAAAAATGGTTGGCGAAGAGGTCAGTTATCGATGATGCTTGAAGCAGAAATACATAATGCAGAAAATGATCACATGATCACAGATGATCAGGCTGAATATCTCAGAAAAAACTATTTAAGCTTTTTAGACAATTATGAGACATGACTTTCTCCCCTCACTTTAGAAGTGTGTGTGAATAATGTGACAAGGAACAGTCACTGCATTATTCAATAGGTTATCGCCTAATTTTATATGAATAATGCTTTCTACATTATTCTCAAAACTACTGATCTATTTGGAAGGCTCATTTGTCTTATTTTGAGCGTTGTGTTTTTTTCTAATTTGAATAATTTTTACGCCTAAACTTCTTTTTGTTTTTTTATCATAAAGAGATTTAAGCATACAAGCCTGTTCTTCTTCTGAAAGAATAGGTAAGCCGATTAATTTTTCGTATGCAGAACTGTTGCCTTTTTCAAGAAGTGAGTATGCAAAACGGTTAATAAGCTGACTTGCTGTAAGCCCATGAAGTGCTGCAAATCTAACAAGCTCTTCATTTGCCTCATCCGTAATGTAGTACTTATGCTGCTTTACAACATCTTTTGGGTTTTCTTTTCTGGGTCTAGCCAACTATTGCACTCCTACCAGCTAACAATATTTTGCATAAAGATTGGCAGTTACTTTAATATCTTTATCCAGTTTCCTTAAAGTTAAATCTGAACTTCCTGTTTGTAGTTCATCATCTTAAAGTGATTTTTTGAAAAAATTTTATCTACCACTTCATCAACCAGCCATGGAAGCGCAAATTCGTTTAAATACTCAGTAACTATGTCTAAGTCATGCATTTTTAAAAAGACTGGTTCAATAAAGTTTTCTTCATCATCTAACTGATATTCATGGTTTTCAAGTTTCTTTCTGGCATACTCAAGAACTTCTGGATGTTTATTAGCTATCTCTACATATTCATCTTCATTATGCCATTCAAAATAATATTTATATAATACGAACAAAACATGGCTAAGTTCTTCAATAGTCTCAGGCTCTTTTAATTCAAAAGCTTTCATCAGAATATCAAGATTAGGATTGTCTATCTTTAGGTATTCAAAACAGTGTTTAGGATTGATATTTCTTATATCAAAATATCTGGCGTAACTCTGCTCTCCTTCATGATCATGAAGAAAACAGGCTACATTATAAAAATCACGTTGATTAACTGCTGGGGCATTTAATATTTCTGCTAGATTATTTTCAGACATCTCTATACTCCTCTACATCTGACCATATAAAAACTTATGCACATATTCTTTTACATCACCAGTGCCACATGAAAACAGTTCTGCTGATGCTATGTTGCTATTCAATAATTCTTCTCTGTAAATTCTTATGAACTCAAAATACTGCTCACGGGATTCAAAATTCACATCATTGTCTTCACTAAAATCCATTTCTTCTTCATCTTCATTGAAGTAATTTAAGGTTCGTCTTGCATATTGTTTGGCTGTACCTGAATAAACATCCATAATTACATTAAAGATGTCTTCTTCTCCTACTGCATCAACAAAGACTTTTATTACGTAATTGAAATAGTGATTGCTAAGTTCTTTAAATAAATCTATCTCCGTAAAATATGGATCATATTCATCATCGCTGAAATCCAGCTGCTGACTACCATCAGAGTCTTGAAGAGCAATCTGGTTTTTTATAAAAGTGAGGGTGTCCCAAGATATATTGTTTAACAACAGCTCAAGCTCAAAATCCCAATCGTAGGAATCTTCTTGGCACACTTGTTTTATAAAGCAGTTACACCATTCCACAACAGCGTAGCCATAAATCATTGCTAAGGTGTTCTTTAAATCTACTTCAGTGACATTGTCAGGTAGTTTTACATTCTTATATTCCATAGGCATTGTAGAGATGATCTCACTTGCTTTCCTAAAGAAATATGATTCTGCATCTGACTGGTGTCTCGTATAAAAGTTCCTGAAGAAATCATCAAGTATATTTTTAGATGCTATGCAGTCTTTCATATGCTTACCTCATAAAACTGAAAAAATAGAACCTATTGGATTATATTTGCACTACGTTTAACAGTACTGTATTATGATTTAAAGAATATTTCAATACATAAATATTATTTTTGTTGATAATATGAAAACAATCCCTTATTTATAAGGTTGTTATATACTTAATAAAGAGTTTTGCAAAAATTAGAAAGAAGACTATACCAGCAAAAAATTATTTAACAGTACTGTTATTTATTTAATATCGGTCAGCAATTCAGAAATGACAGTCACGAATTTCAGATAAACTTTTTTGTCTTATAAGGGAATTTAGAAATGAAAAATGAGTTCTTAAATGGCAATGGAATTTTAGAACAGAACAAAATTCAACTAGTTCAAACCCTGCTCCAATTTGAAGATATTTTATTGTCACCTGTACAGATACAGTCGTTATTGGATGGAAGTATAAAAGAGAAGATTAAGTTGGATCATGAGGGATCTATAGTCGTCAGAAATGTAATAAAAGCCTTAGATTTTCTTGATAACTGCAATTTGGAAACATTAAAACTAAATTCTGACTTGTATATACATCTAAATGAACTGTTAGCCTATGAACAGGCTCTTGATGTTGGGTACTTTAGAAACAGCAATGTAAGTATAGGCTGCATTGATGGCTCTATTCCTCCTGCACCTAAAGAAGATCTCGAAAAATCCTTAAATGCCATTGCAAATATCAATAAAGATAACTTTAAAGAAGTTATTGCCGAGAATTTCTGCAAGCTTATCAGGATGCAGCCATTTTACGATGGGAACAAAAGAACAACATTGTTTTTCTGTAATACAGCATTACTTAAGAAGCAACTTGGGCTCTTCTTTATAGAAAACGAAAAATATGACATTTTTGAAAATGAATTAACCAAATACTACACTGAACAGCTTGACTGCAAACTTCAGGAGTTTTTGGTTAATAATTGTATAAAATCAAAGTGAATTATCATAAAAAAATATTTTTATGATAATTCATTTACCTTCTCAGCATACATCTGCATTAGTTTTGCAACGATTTCTTCTTCTGTAGCATCTGGTTTAAATCCATATAAAGCCAGAACAGCTTTATCATTTGCTTTATGAGCCTTCAATAGCTCAGGTGGCATGGTTAGAGGATCATACAAATCAGCTAATGAACTATCAGGATATAAGGCACGAGCATCAAGGATTGCTTGAGCTGTTTTACTTATTTTTTCTTTTTGCTCATCTGTAGCATCTGCCCAAATAAAATTATTGTAAACAACACTACCTGAGTATCGGTAACGCATCTCTAATCTTCCTGCAACAACTCGCATCCATGCGTTATGTACTGATGAAGTTAAGATTCCAAAATGATATAAAGTAACATTTGGAACGATTGAACAGGAATCTGAAGCTATTTTTTGGGGAGAAATAAAACCTATTGGGATATATCTTCTTTTTTCTGAAGATACTCTAGGAATTAAGAGGTAATCTGTTTTAGGTTGTACTATGGAAAAGAACAAACTAGGAGTTTCAGCTTTTTGTCTTGTAGGTTTTGCCGTACTGTTAGCTCTCATTACTCTAACAGCATCTAACCTTTTCGATAACTCTCTTGATTTTGCTATATCTGCAGGATTGGCATTTGTTAGCCAAAAACAATATCTGCGACCTTTGTTATGAAGATAATCTTCTGCTCCAATATATTCACGGATATATTTCTCTATAAAAGGTTCTTTATTGCAGATCTCATCTTTTAATTCAGAATTTTGAATAATTAAATTTCCTCCATCAGATGGTTGGTTTCCTTTAGTCATTTTTGGAACATCTGATATAGGTTTGGATCTACTTTCTATCAATACTGTATCTGAATTTAATAAATATGGGCTGATATTATCTGCCTTTACAACATTATCTCCACGATAAATAAAATTTTTCTTCTTTAGAAGAAATAAAACAAGTAAAACCGATAATTACACAGTGAACGTGAGCTTTAAGATTAGCTTCGCTGTCCCATCTAAAGGTTCTGTAAGCAAATAGAATATTCAAATCTTTATGTTTATCAAAAAGAGGTTTCCACATAGCGCCAACAATTTCTCCTTGTGTAATTGAATTTGTTGATACTAATGCTGCTTTTATCTTAGTGCCTTCCATATATTTTGTGGCTAAGAAATACCATGCTCCAACATAATCAATGCTATTGGATAGCTTTATTTTTCCAAAAATATCTACTGCTTCCGTTTTCTGCTCTGCAGTCATCATAGATGCCCCTACAAACGGAGGATTACCCATGATGTAGTTTAGCTCTGATGTTGGAATAACCTCATTCCAATCCATGCGTAAGGCATTACCTTCAACGATGTTTGAATTAGATTTTAATGGTAAGAAATCTATATCTCGGTGAATGATCTCTTCTGTTTCATGGAGCATTTGAGATTCTGCGATCCACAGGGCAGTATTTGCAACAGCGACAGCAAAATCATTTATTTCTATGCCATAGAACTGATGAATGCTAACTTTTACAGGATTAAAATCTTCTACAGACAGTGAACTCATACCTTTAGAACGGAAGAGAATCACTTCGTTTTCAAGTTTTCTTATACAGATATAGGTTTCTGTTAAAAAATTTCCAGAACCACAAGCAGGATCTAAAAACTTTAATGAAGCCAGTTTGTTTTGGAATGTTTCACATTCCTGAGCAATCTTTCTTTCTGTTTTGTACTGTTTGATTTCTTCAAATTCAGCTTTTAGATCATCTAAAAATAACGGATCTATAACCTTGTGAATGTTCTCGATAGATGTATAGTGCATACCTCCTGAACGTCTAGTCTCAGGATTTAAGGTACTTTCAAAAACAGCACCGAAAATAGTTGGAGAGATGTTTGACCAATCAAAGCTTTCGGAACATTCTGTTATCAGAAGCTCTTTTAATTCATCAGTAAAGTTAGGGATTTCCTCTGTTTGGGGATCTAAAACCTTAAACAGATTGCCATTTACGTATGGGAACTTTGCCAATTCTTCATCAAGATATGGATCTCTTTCATTTTTATCAGGATCCTGGTTTAGAACTTCAAAAAGGTCAATCAACGCTTTTCGTATGTTCTTCGTCTCTGTGTTTTTGATGTAATTACCAAAGATATGACAATCATGGCGGTCAAATAGACCAGCATCTTCTGCATATAAACAGAATACCAGGCGAACACACAGCTTATTAAGACTCTTTAGGGTGTTATCTGCCTTAGGATCTTTGTATTGTTTGATTAAACCATCGTACAGCTTACCGATTAAAGCACCAGCTTTAATTGAGAGTTCCTGTTCTACAATGATCTTGTCATTCTTAAATGTTGCTAAGAATTGAAGTTCATTGATCCTCTCAGGTAGTTCTTCTAATTCTATACGTACTGGATCTTTACCCTTTAGATCATTATCCATGTCATAGATTAAGAAGGTCTTGAAGTTACAGGTAACGATCCAGCGTGCCTTTTGTGAGAACGGCAACTCTACGTTATAACGCTTAGCTTGTTCAAAAGGAGTTAACTCTGTTCCATCTGACTGTTTGGCTGCCTTAAATAAATCAATATCACTGCCCTTTTGTTCGATGATTACTCGTGAGTCTGGCAAAT
>JBJEWY010000081.1:0-7212 GCA_051885305.1 Succinivibrio sp.
ATTCATCCCAACCGCCTATAGAGGCGGGGGAATTCTTGCTAGATAAAGTTAAAGGTTATCTACTATTTCTTTTATCACATTAGGACCTTTATAGATAAGTGAAGAATAGAGCTGCACAAGAGATGCACCTCTTAACATCTTTTCTCTGGCAGATACAACATCACAGACACCGCCTACACCTATCAGGGCGATTTTTCCCTCTGTATATAAGCTGACCTTGCTTAGAGTCTCATTACTCATAGCACGAACAGGCTGACCAGACAGGCCTCCCCACTCACCTGTATGCTCAAGACCGTTTACTATCTCGCGGCTTACAGTGGTATTGGTGCAATTCATACCGTCAATTCCAAGTTCTACACACAGTTCACACAGAGTCTTGAGGTTTTCATCTGTAAGATCAGGAGAGATCTTGACCACAAGAGGAACATAACGGCTGTATTTTGTATGAAGTTCTGACTGACGCTGTTTTAATGGCTTTAACAGTGCCTCTAAAGGTTCACGGGCCTGAAGCTTGGTTAAACCTGGGGTGTTTGGACATGAAATATTGACAGCAATGTAATCAGCATACTGATATACCTTATCCATGCAGATAAGATAATCATTTACCGCACATTCAATAGGGGTGGTCTCATTCTTGCCAATACTTACACCGATGATGCCGTCATAATTACAGATCTTTAAATTCTCAACAAGATAATCAACGCCTTTGTTGTTAAAACCCATACGATTGATTAAACCGCTGCCTTCAACGATTCTGAACATTCTAGGCAAAGGATTTCCATCCTGTGGCTTTGGAGTAACGGTTCCAACTTCAATATATCCAAAACCTAGTGATCCAAAGAAATCAATAGCCTCACCGTTCTTGTCTAAACCAGCAGCCAAACCCACAGGATTTTTAAACTTAAGTCCCATCACCTCAACAGGGCGATACTCAACTTTCTGCGAGAAAAACTTTGTCAGTTTTTTAGATGCCGCCAATGCCGCACCGCCTATTATCAGATCGTGAGCCTTTTCCGGTTCAAGCATAAAGAGTAATGGCTTTATAACAAGAGGATATAAACTGTAAGGTATTAATTGCATAATGCTATCCTTAACTAATCTTAGTTATCTTTACAAACTTGTTTTCAGATGTGGTCGTAAGCTCAAACACGCCGCTGATTCCTTCATTTGTCGTAAAGTTTCTGAAATGCGACGCATCCAGATCTAAAACCAGTCCTTCAATGGTTGTCACTCTAAATCTTTTGATGCTTCCCTGATACACAGCCATCAGCTGATCACGGGTTATTGCCAGTGAAAATCTGTAGGTTTTGTATCCGAACATTCTCTAATCCTTGAGAGCAGAACTTACTTTCTCGTAAATTGAACGTGAAAGATCATGAATTTCCATAAGAGCATTAAGCTCTGTTCTGATGAGCTGCTGTCTCTTTAAATCAAAACGTTTAAAGCTTAAAAGCGGAGTCAGAATTCTTGCAGCAACACTTGGATTAACCTTATTTAAGCGCTTGATTTCACCACACAAAAGCTTATAGCCATCACCTGAACTGTCATGCAGAGCTACAGGATTTAAAAGAGCAAGTGCACCTGGAAGTGCTCTTACACGGTTTGGATTCTTCCAGTCATAGCTTCTGTGATTTAAAAGTGTCTTTACATTCTCAATAGCACTGTGATCAGGTATTGTTGCCTGAACTCTAAAGAAGTTATCAAAGGTCAGTGCATCATCAGCCCATTTCTTTTCAAAATCCTTGAGGATTAGCTCTTTGCAGTTTAGATTCAGATGCACAGCATCGGTCATGGCTGCAAGAGTGTCTGTCATATTACATGAACTGTTATAGTGTTTTAAAACAAGTGCTGAGGCCTTGTCTGCCCTGCCTGTTGCGACAAGAGCTGTTGCATACATATGCAGTGCAGCATTATTTACAGCACGACGCCCCATATCAGCTACAGAGTAGTTTGTACCTGATGCTCGCACCTGATTATAGACTTTAAAGAATTCCTGCTCTAATGAAACAGCAACTTTCTTTTCAAGTTCATTGCGACATCTTGCTAAACCTTCAATATCAATGCTGTCAAATGTTTCCATTAAGGATGACACAGACTGAATCTTTAAAGTTTCATTTAATAGGTGCAGATCTGAATCATGCTTTATTGAAGTTAAAAGCTCTTTGTATGATGCAATAAGTTCATCTGGATTTGTAAACTCGTCTATAGACTTTTTAGACAGATTCTCGTGAATGTAACGCTTCTGCATGGTGACAGCAGCATCTACCTTAATAAAGGCGTCATCACAGAATGACAGCATATGCTGTAGTTCTTTAGTGGTATATGGAGCATCAAGTTTTACAGGTGCTGAAAAATCACGCAGAATCACAGGCAGTGTGTCTTTATCAAGAGTAAAGGAATACTCCTTAGTCTCGCTGTCTAATATGATGATCCCTGATGATGACAGTTCAGCAGGATGTACATCGTGTCCTTCAGGATCAAGGAAACTGATCCTTACAGGAATATAGAATGGATTTTTACTGCTACCATCAGGTGTTGGAGCGGTATGCTGAGATAAAGTCAAAAGAAGTTTGCCTTCCTTATCATCATATGACCACTTAGCACTTACATTTGGGGTACCGGCCTGAGTGTACCAGTTTCTGAACTGACCAAGATCAATCTCACCTGCCTTTTCCATGCAGACAAGGAAATCTTCAATGGTTACAGCCTGACCGTCATAAGTTGCAAGATAATCTCTAAGTCCCTGTCTAAAACGGATCTCTCCAATCAAAGTGTGGATCATACGGATAATTTCTGCACCCTTGTCATAGATGGTTACGGTGTAGAAGTTATTCATTTCCATGACTTTTTCTGGACGTACAGGATGTGCCATAGGAGATGCATCCTCAGCAAACTGAGATGATCTTATGACATTTATAGCACTTAATCTTGTAAGAGATCTTGAGGCTACATCAGAGCTGAATTCCTGATCTCTAAATACAGTAAGACTCTCTTTTAATGACAGCTGGAACCAGTCTCTTAAAGTTACTCTGTCACCTGTATAATTGTGGAAATACTCATGGCCGATTACGCTCTGAACATTGTAAAAGGCTTTGTCTGTTGCTGTCTGAGGATCAACCATCACATAAATGGAATTAAAGACATTCAGACCTTTGTTTTCCATGGCACCGAAGTTGAAGAAATCAACAGCTACAACCTTGAAATTATCAAGATCATACTCAAGTCCGAAACGATCCTCGTCCCACTTCATTGAATCCTTGATGGACTGCATTGCCCACAGACCTCTCTTGTAGGCTCCTCTGTCTACATACAGTTCAAGTGCAACTTTTTTTCCGGATTTTGTTACAAAACTGTCTTCAACCACATCAAAGGTACCAGCTACAAGAGCAAACAGATAACTTGGCTTTGGGAACGGATCTTCCCAGACAGCATAGTTTCTGTCTTTCTTTGTTCCCTGCTCAACAAGGTTTCCGTTAGACAGGAGAACTCCACAGCCATATACAGGACCAATAATAGTTACTCTGTATTTGGCAAGAACATCAGATCTGTCTAAAAAATAGGTAATTCTTCTAAAGCCTTGAGGCTCACACTGGGTACAGAAAGCACCGTTTGAACGGTATAGTCCCATAAGAGAGGTGTTTGCTGATGGATTGATGGTATTAACCACCTTCAAATCAAATTCATCAGGTACGGATGAGACCTCAAGACTGCCGTCTGACAACTGACGATATTTGCAGTTTAAACCATCAAGCTTTACCTCTTTTAGAGTCAGTTCTTCACCGTCTAATACCAGAGGTGCCTTGCGATCATCGGTAAGTCTTCTGTAATGGGTTACAGAAGTAACTGTAGTTTGAGTATCATCTAGATCAAAAGTCAAATCAACTGTAGTAGCAGTAAATAAAGGAGCTTTGTAATCAGTTCTTTTCTGAGCTTTATAAGTTTTTTTTTCCATTTCTGATCCTAAAAAAGCCTGGATAAAAACCAGGCTGTATTACTAATTCTTGTCATTTGGCTTGTACTGGACAATGATTGGGGCATTAGTCACAGCAGCCGAATCTATACCATCTTTTTTTAGCACTTTGGCATAATCCGAGGCAATATTGACGGTTTCATTCAAAATAGGATCGTCAAACACAAAGTCATCTGGTAAATCCTTAACATTTTTTACCGGATCCTTATTCATTGCCTTAAGCCTTATATTGGTATTACTCAATGAAATTCTTTCATCTTCCTCATTGAGCTTTTTACGATCTTCATACTTTAAAGGAAGCTTTTTTGTTTCCTTAAGTTTCTGATAACGCTCCCTTTCAGATGCTATAACCAAAAATACAGGATCTTCTTTGATTCTGCTCTGATGGCTTGCTGTCAGATCCTTTGAAATAGAGGATACACTTTCAGCACTTAGGTAACGGTTATACTTTGATGGAGCTATACGATCCCACTTTAGAGCATTAGGCTCATTGCGCTCACCTAACTCTGTAACATCAATTAAAGTTGGAAGCTCAATATCAGGAGTTACACCTCGCAACTGGGTAGAACCGCCGTTGATACGGTAGAACTTGGCTATAGTGTAATGAATGGATCCTAAATCAGTTCCATAGAGATCATAAAGTCTTGTAAGTGGTCGGCTCTGCTGTACTGTGCCTTTACCATAGGAGGTATCACCTACCACAATAGCCCTACCGTAATCCTGTAGTGCAGCAGCCATAATCTCTGATGCGGAGGCAGATAAACGGTTTATTAAAACGACCAGCGGACCGTTGTAATCCATTGAATCGTCAGTGTCATCATATGGGGTTTCATTGGCATTTACATCACGAACCAAAACCACAGGACCTGATTTTATAAAAAGACCTGTTGTCTGAATACCTTCTGGAAGCAGACCACCACCGTTGTTTCTTAAATCAACGATAATTGCGTCCACATTCTCTTTTTTCAGCTTGTCAATTTCACGTTTTACATTCAGGTGCAGATCGGTATAGAAGCTTGAAATGGTAATTACACCAATCTTCTTTCCTTCATATGAAGTGTAAACCTTGCTTTTTGCCTCTTTATCCTGAAGTCTTATCTTGTCTCTAACAAGTTCAACATTGAATGTTTTGGTAGCAGCACCTTCGCCTCTCTCAATCTCGAGGATAACCTTGGTACCTTTTTTACCCTTAATCTTTTTAACAACTTCTGTCAGGCGCCAACCAATGATATCCTCGGTTCTGCCACCATCCTGTCTTACACCAATGATTCTGTCCTTTGGCTTGAGTTTTTTGGATTTCTCTGCAGGAGATCCTGGCAGGATCTGATTGATGACAGTAAATTCGTCCTCTTGGGACAGCACGGCACCAATTCCCTCTAATGAGAGATTCATATCGTCATTGAAGGCTTCAGACTCAACAGGTCCGAAGTAATTAGTGTGAGGATCAATTGCAGTTGCAAAGGCATTTTCAAAAATACCGAATACATCCTCAGATGTTATCTGTGCTATGCGATTCATAGCTGCAATGTAACGGTTTTTGATTCGTCTTTTTGCTTCCTGCTGGGGCTTGCCGTTTAAAAGCTGAACTTCAAACTCGTTTTTAAGTTCACGAAGCCACAGAGTTTCAAGTTCTTTGCTATCTTTAGCAAAAGGAGCCTTGGTTCTGTCTATCTCGATAAAATCTTCTTTATCTAAATCAAGACCTTTTTCAAGGTGTTCAAGCATGAAGCTGTACTTTTTGTAACGCTTTTTGATGTTACGGTTGTACAGATCATATGGATAAGACAGCTGACACTGAGATACACTGCTTAGGATATTGCTCTTGTGAGCATAAATCTCATCAATTTCTTTTTGAGTATACAGAGAGTGAGTGTAATCAAGATAGGATATAAGCCTGTCAGCTATATTCTTGGCAAAATCATCATCCACATCCACTATCTTGTAGTGGGCTCTTGTAAAATAGGAATAAATTCTGTTGCAGGCTGGCTCATGACGATCCTCTGGGGACAGAACCGGCATCTGTGATTCTTCCGGAACTGTAAGCTTAGCCTCTACAGAGAAGGCAGAGCCTGCAATAATGCAGGCTGCTATTATGTTTGTTATATATCTCAATTATGCAATCCTATTTTGCACTTTTTGGCAGCAGGATCCTGTCTAATGGTAATTCTACGGTTAAACCAGAATTTAATGTTACTCTAACGGTATCCTTCTGAGCATCCTGTGCTAATACGCCACGAACAAAATGCTGCTCAGAACTCAACACTAAAACTTCCTGCCCCTGCTTGGCGTTGTCTACGGTAGCTACAATGCCTTCAACCTTAAAAGGTTTACGCTGAAACTTACCCTGACCTTTCTTTACCTGTCCGCGGTTTTTCTTATCAAAATTCTTTTTTGGAGCAGTCTTTGCAGGCTTGCGCTTCTGCTTGATTTCCTTGATGCGCTCCTGAGCATATAAGGCGTGCTCAGCACTTACTACCTCATCAGTCTCATTACCATCAGCATCAATACGCTTTGCACCCTCTTTTACTGAGTACAAATAGTTAAGACGAGATGTATAAATGCGCATTGCTGCACGCACTTTTGAATTTGAAAGTCCTTCAATGCCTACAATCTTGTTCTTTAAATCTTCAAAGATACCTATCTTTAACGGACGGGCTCCTTCCTGGCCTAATCCTGAAAAGACCTTTGGAAAATTCTTGTAAAGGATCTCAAGAGTTTCCTTAATGTGCTCGAAATGAGTGCCTTCAGGATTCTTAGCAGTTTCTTTCTGCTCCTGATTATCAACTGCTGAATTGCTGTCCTGTACTTTTTCTTCCTGAAGATCGGTCTGGTTCTGGGTTCCCACAAGAAACTCCTTAAATAATGTATATCGTAATCTAAGTATTCATTTTAATTGAGTTTATGTAGTTTGTGAATGATTTTTTACGATCAGATCCTTCAAAATTTTTTTACAGTCTCAGCTATATTATATGGAGAATGCTATTGTATCTGTTAAGAAATAAAATAACCTGAATATATTTATCTGATTGTATTTTCAAACAGCATCAGGTGCTATAGGCAGAAGTGCCCCAATTGCTTTTTCAGTTTTATCATTAAGGCAACAAAATAATACTATCTCAAGTCATATCTAATTTGTACATGCTATCTGAAAGGAGTAGTAAGCATTTATGAATTTACTAATTGCGCGCTTTGGATGTGCTCGGAACAATATATGAACATGATCTAGATCGTGGCCCCACTCC
>JBJEWY010000082.1:0-7092 GCA_051885305.1 Succinivibrio sp.
GAATCATCTTTGAATTCAAATACGCAGAAAATGAGTCTGACGCCAAAACAAAACTAAATGAAGCTATAGAGCAGATTAAGACACGTGATTATGGCAATATCTTACCTCAAAAAGAACTTATAAGAATTGCTGCCGTGTTTAATGCTGAGCCTACTGTTCGAGCTATTACAAAGAGCTATAAGTTGTAACAATGGTACTCTCCTCAAAATTAAACTGACTAGAGCTTGTTGTCAATTAATGACAGATCAAGATTGTACTTGTCATAAGCTCTTGGCAGAGGAGGAACAGAAGCATTGATGCTTAAAACCATATTAGGCATGAATGGTTTTGCACCTGTTGTAGGATTGTAGATTTCAAGGATCTCATAGAGCTCAGGATATACGAGAGGCTTGCCTCTGATGGTCAAATCCTTTGGATCGTCTAGGATCCTCACATAATTACGACCTAAAAAACTTCTTAAATCGTCTGTCATGAAGATCTTTTCATCCTTGATACTTACAAAGTAAGATAGTTCTGGATTCTTTTTATCTTTGGCAAGGTAAACCTTGGCCTCAGGAGCACCTTCTGAGAAGCACACGTTTCCAAGATACATCGCCTTACAAAGCTCAATTGCCTGTGAGAAGATCCTGTTTGACTCATTGGTTGAGGTATAGGTGTAATATTTTAAAAGAGCGTCTACAGCCTTTACAGATCTGCTCTTTAAATCATAAAGAATAGCAAAACCGGTGGTGGAGTCTTTTGGAACTCCAGTACCTGATAAAAGCATCAGTGCATATAAAATACCGCCTGTGGAATCACCGCATTCATATGCCTGCTTAAAGATATCAGCTGCTGCTACCACGATCTTCTGGCTGTTCTCATAGTTATGAGATAACGCCATCACACCTACAGCTGTCATGGCAGGACCATAATTGTTTTTAGCTGCAGCCTTCATAAGACGCAGACCTTCTGCATATGAACTGCCCTTACCCTGACGGAAACGGATTAAACCTAAAGAGTAGTTTGCAACAGGATCACCTTGCTTTGCAGCCTCAGTATATAATCTGATGGCCTCCTGGAAGTTTCTTGGGCAGCCGTAACCATGCCATAACACAGCTGCAAGACGGCTTTGTGCCTGAACTATACCCTTGTTTTTGGCAAGTTCCCATGATTTAACAGCAGAGCGTGGGGAAATATCGTGCTCCTCGCCTAAAAAATCAATATCACCGCGATATAAAAGTGCCTCCACTGATCCGGCGTTTTTAGACTCTTCAACCATACGGATATAATCCTGGGTTGACATGCACAGTGGAATTGCCTTTTCAAACATCTTCAAAATAGGATTGTTCTGTTCAATATACTCTTCACTGTACCCCTTTAAAGCCTCATTGAAGAAGTAAACAGCAGAGCCTGCACCCTGAGCATTACCATATCCTAAAAGAGCAAGATAGCCCATGATTTCATAGGCACCGTACATATTTTTGTATTTGGCACATTCACGGCAGTATTCTAAAGCCTTTGAAAAGCTTCCTGACTTTGCAGAAACCCAGGCAAGATATGGATAAGCTTCAGGAGCTCCACCTTTTGCTGCCTTTAAAAGAATCGACTGGGATTTATGGATATTACCTTCCTGTAATGCCTTGATACCAGCCACCACATAATTTTCACGGATGGTAGCCTTGTAACTCATGATACCGGCTGTAAGCAAATATGTGCCGGCACAGAAAAGAACCACCATGGCTATGAGAGATAGTTTCATACCATGAGTTTTAACAAATTCAATGAAGCGTTTGAAAAGTGTCACTTTTGGTTCAGCAGTCTTCTTTTTCTTTGAACTCATACACTACTATCCTCAGGGTGTCTCCCCTGTATTTGCACCAACATCAGGTACATTAACTTCCATATCTTTGTTGATTAAGGCGTTATCACGCTCAAGAGTAATAAGAGCATTTCTTGAGGTTGGAGCTTCATCCACAATAGGATTCTCCTCCTTGGTATTAAGGGTCAGTGCGTTAAATGGCACTACAGTGATAATATCCTCGTTTATACCAAGATCAAGATACGCTTTTTTAATCCTCTCGCCTCTGTCTCTTGCAAGATTGATATTGTCAGCGTTCTTTTCCATATCATAAGCATAAGCTCTTATCACTATGCTGATAATTGACTTGTCATACTTTAGATACTCAAGCTGCTCATTGAGCATATCCTGTGATTTTGCTGTAAGTTCATCAGAGCGTAACTTGAACACTAAAGGCATCATCTTGATGTCGTTAAAGTTGACTCTGATAAGCTGCTCCTGGCATGACAGATACTTCTTGTAGGCTTCATCAAAACCTAAAGGGCTTAATGATGGGATGATGTTCTGTCCAGATGCCAGTTTTGAATCAGTATAAGGCATCAGGATCTGATTGCCATGAGAAAGCTCTGAGAGGATCTTCCATGAAAGTGTAGGACCGACGTATGGGGCAAATCCCTCATACAGAGCTATACGACCTAAAAGCTGTTCATGTGATGCTGAATGCCATTCAGGTTTGGTTGAAATAAAACGCATGTAACTTGACTGACCGATGCCAAGTTTTGGATGAATGGTTAGGGCTGATCTTAAAGTACGGCCAGAATAAGTCATAAAATTGGCAAAGCCGTATGACGGAATGTCAAAAATCAGTGAACATTTGATTCTGCTTGACTCATTTGACCATAATTTCTTGGCAGACGAATCTAACGGAGCCTGATAACGGATCTGAGCTGATGACTGCAGAGAAAACAGTATTGCCCCCGTTAAAAAAGCCATTTTTATCAGTACCGATCTCATGATCCATCCCCTTTTTCAACTGCATTAAAGACGTACAATTCAACTAGAAGCATACGTCAATATTTTATCTGCAGTTACTACAGCAATTATAATGCCAATTAAGGAAAAGGCATTAAATCCGAACTATAAATTATACAAATTGTGGATAGGGTCAAAGATATCTATACAGTCCCAAGAGCACTATCTGAAAGGTGCTGATTCACATAATTCTCAAGCTCTCTGTAAAGCACTTTTCCAGATGAATTACGAGGCATTCTGTCTAAAAGCACTGCTTTTACAGCTAGAGGATTTATTCCAGTCTTCAAGAGCACATAATCTCTTAAAGGATTTAAAAGCACCTGATCTGCAACAAACAGATAGAGATGATCATCTCTGCCCCATGAAGCGTATACAATATCAGGGAACTGAGCCGTTACCATCTCATCTAATTCATCAAGACTTAAGGTGCTGTCATTGATCTTTAAAAATCTCTTCTTGCGACCGCAGATGTAGAAGTAGCCTTCATCATCGTAAAAAGCAAGATCACCTGTCCTAAGCTCGCCATGATTGTCATCACCAAGAGAAAGATCGTCACAGCCTAAAGCATATCCCATGGAAACATTAGGCCCTTTATAGATTAGTTCACCTGTCACATGAGACTTGCTGATTTTAAGATTTGAATCATCAAGAAGTTCAAATGAACCTCCAGGTATTGGTTTACCTATGGAGCCAAGATGAGTGAGACTTAATTCAGGGCTTAAATAGCTCATTCTTGCAGTAGCCTCACTCTGACCATACATGACGTAGAAATTCCTTGAAGTCTCATGGCAGTAAGTTGCAAAAATCTTCTGAAGTTTTGAACTTAAATGGCCACCTGCCTGAGTTAAAGTTTTAAGAGCAGGTAAATCCATATCCTGAAAATGCATGAAATTTAGCATTTCATAGGTATAAGGAACGCCAGAAAGTGAAGTGGCTTTAGACTCTTTTAAATATTCATAAAATTCCCCTGTAGCCACATTCTTGTCAGTAAGCAAAATCGTGCCACCAGTCATAAGATGAGAGTTTATTACTGAAAGGCCGTAAGCATAGTACATTGGCAGAACAAGCATAGGACGTTCGTGCTCATCTAGTTTTAGATACTCACTTATTGAGCGCGAATTTGACTCTACGTTTTTATAGCTCTGCCTTACAAATTTAGGGCTTCCTGTAGAGCCTGAAGTTGATATAAGCTGACAGAGATCCTTATGGATTTCATACTGCAGTTGGGCACTGTCATACTGGGTTTTAACTAGAACATAGTCATAAAACTCAATTACAGTTTCCACATCTTTATAGGCTCTAAGACGGCTTTTTGGAAGAAACAGATAATGAGGTTTATAGGCTTCAAAGATCCTGTTTAAAAGTTCTGTATCAAGATCATGTCTGACCATAATCGGAACTGATCCCTGCAGGATGGTGCTGACATATGAAACTATAGAGCCAATTGAGTTTTTGCAGAGAATTAAAATAAGTTTTCTTTTTGATACTGCCCTTTTGAGATGCTCTGCCTTTAATGAGATTTCCGCATAAGAGACAGCATGATTAGAATCATCAATAATTGCTGTGTTGTCAGAGTATTTATTAAGATTCCACATACTATCTCCTCAGTTTTTTATAATCATACTTTCATTATAGGTTATAGTCTGTTCATGAACAGATTTAAAGCCCTATTAAAAGTCCTGATATCATGCTCTCCGTGAACCAGATCAAAGCTTGCATTCACACCTGTACAGACACTGTAGTGAGATACTCTTGTATTCTGATTCAAAGTTAGAAGATCATGATCACCGCAGTAAAACTCTAAAATACCGTTCTTTTTATCGCTAAAGGAATCAATCCTTTTGTAGATTGAATAATTCCTTCCCTGATCTTTTACAATGGTGTTCATTACAGGAGTTATCGCTCTGTGAAGAGCAAAGGCATCTCTTTGGGTATTAAGAGCTTCATCCTGTGGAATTAAGCTGTCAAAGTACCCGCTTATAAAAACAGTTTTTTTGAAAAATTCTGGATGTCTTATATAAAACTCAAGTGCTCCATAAGCTCCTGTTGAAACACCAAGAAGATAGTGATCAGCTCTTTTATCAGATAAAGGCAGCATTCTAAAAAGCATTGGGTATAATTCCATATCAAGAAAATCACCAAAACGCCCTTTGCTTGAATTCACAAATAGACTGTTTCCAAGACCTGGTGCCACAAGAACGATATTTTTCTCTTCAATATATTCAAGCGTATTCATTTTTTCTGTAAACAGACTGCCATCAGAGCAGAGATCATGAAAACAAAGCAACAGCCTATATTTCTTCCAGGAATTCAAGAACTTGTAAGGAATGGCGATTTTTATTTCAACAGGCATACGAAGCAGTAATGAATCAATTTTTACAGTTGAAACGATCATACAATCCCCTTTTGAAGACATCATTGAAAAATAACAGTGAGGAGATCAGATATCAATACAAATTTTATAGAAAACATAGGAATAGTCTCCAAAATGGCTAATGTAAGCCACATTTAAGACATGATAGTTTTTATCAGTAGAATTTAAGGGTAGGAATATAATTTATCTAAGTAAAAAGAAAGGAGAAAAAGATGTTGAGCGATAGATAATGTTGGCCACCTAATAATTATGCTTTTTCTAAAAACTAGGTGGGGAAATTTGTCTCAATACACATAAACAAAACTCGTAATGAGCTTGTCCTTTAAGCGATCTAACTGCCTCAGATGAGTCTATTCATAGGTTCCGCCTGTGTTGCTTTTGTTTAATGTTCCTTCAGTTTCTATAAGCAGACATTTAACTAAGGACTTACATACAGGTCTGTGTCTGGTACCTTTAGGAATAATGATAAGATCCCCCTGACAAAGGTGAGTTAGACCATCATCAATTTCAATATCAAATTCACCTTCAATGCAGTAAAACAATTCATCAGATTTCTCATGTACATGAAAATCCAAAGTTCTATTTTCAGCCTGGAGCACATTAAGCATCAGGTTGTTGAGAGTCCCAACTCGAAGATAGCTAAAAAGTGTCTCTAAAGAATTTACCCTATCTAGAAGATTAACCTTATCAATAGACATATATTCTCCTTATTACATACTTGGTAGCCAATCATTTACAGGCATCCTTAGAGCCTTAAATACAACGCTATATTCAAGAGTAAGTACTCTTGTTGTCTATATTAGTTGTAAATTGAAATAATCTAGTGGCTTTGAGACTGAAAAGATTTAATCACATAGGCTAACATGATAAGTCGTAACTCGCTAAATTCATGTGACACTGCAATCAATGAAGCTACGGACAAAGATGCGCTTAAAGTCGTAACTCACTAATAATCTAACGCCCCTTCAATTTGAAGTTTAAAAAATGAAAATATCAGAAATTATAGAGTCGTAACTCGCTAATAATCTAGCGACCCTTCAATTTATTGAAGGCACCTTCAAACAAGTCGGTATGAGTCGTAACTCGCTAATAATCTAGCGACCCTTCAATACATATGGAATCTTGAAAGTTCTTGTGTCACTTTCTGTCGTAACTCGCTAATAATCTAGCGCCCCTTCAATCGACTGATCCTGATTATCACGGATTCATTGATTGGTCGTAACTCGCTAATAATCTAGCGACCCTTCAATAGTACTTGAGTACAGTACCTCACGAAGAAGGTCAGGTCGTAACTCGCTAATAATCTAGCGACCCTTCAATTAATGGCAAAGTTAAGATGGAACTCTCTGCTTTAGAGTCGTAACTCGCTAATAATCTAGCGACCCTTCAATTAATGGCAAAGTTAAGATGGAACTCTCTGCTTTAGAGTCGTAACTCGCTAATAATCTAGCGACCCTTCAATTTATTCAGGCTTGCTGGTAGATGAAGGGTGGTTAGACGTCGTAACTCGCTAATAATCTAGCGACCCTTCAATCCTATCGTTTTGAACTGGTTTACAGGCCGTTATATGAGGTCGTAACTCGCTAATAATCTAGCGACCCTTCAATCCAGTGCATTGCACTGTATCACCTTGAAAATGGGGGGTCGTAACTCGCTAATAATCTAGCGACCCTTCAATCTAATAAGGTAATTAAAACTAAAAGGTATATTCCTTTGTCGTAACTCGCTAATAATCTAGCGACCCTTCAATATCAGCTATGGCTCTCACAGAATTTGCTACCACTGGTCGTAACTCGCTAATAATCTAGCGACCCTTCAATGAAGGGCAGTTACTAGCTGAAGTAACTCAATTCTAGTCGTAACTCGCTAATAATCTAGCGACCCTTCAATAGTACCATAAATAACTTTA
>JBJEWY010000083.1:0-1891 GCA_051885305.1 Succinivibrio sp.
GCCGCTTAAGGGGCTGTTTTATGATGGTCTAAAAGTTTATTTCAGACCATTTACATAATTATTATCAAG
Organism: Succinivibrio sp.; assembly: GCA_051885305.1. GTDB lineage: Bacteria > Pseudomonadota > Gammaproteobacteria > Enterobacterales > Succinivibrionaceae > Succinivibrio. The sequence goes on from JBJEWY010000083.1 coordinate 70, forward strand.
TCTAATATAATGCATTTCAGATTAGATACAAAAACGACATTTTTGTAAGTAAAAAACTCCCTGATAAAACTGACTTTCTACCTTATGCCGAATTTTTACAGCGATCTTAAAATTTCTTCGCTTGATGCCATATCAAAGGCACAGGAAATAATTCATGGACCTATTCTTTTTCAGGCTATATATACCCTGTTTGAGCATGGTGTATTAGATGTTATTGATAAAGCAAGAGATGGTATTACCTTAGCTGAGATAGCGCAAAAGAGTGATTTGAATGAGTATGCGTTAGGTGTTCTTCTTGATATGGCATGCTCTGGCAAGGTGGTTTTAGTATCCGATGATGGTAAATACTCTTTATCTAAGGTTGGGTATTTTATTATCAACGATACTATGACAAAGGTTAACTTTGATTTTGTAAAGCATGTCTGTTACAACTCTATGGACAGGCTTGATGATGCTGTAACTACAGGTAAACCATCAGGACTTGCAGTCTTCAATAAAGACTGGGAGACGATTTATCCTCATTTGTCCGAGCTTCCAGGTAAGGCAAAAGACTCCTGGTTTGCATGGGATCATCTCTATTCTCAGACTGCATTCAAAGATGCAATTCTAAAGATAAACGAGCTGTATTCACCAAAACTTATCTATGATGTAGGCGGAAATACCGGCAAGTTTGCCATCAGATGCTGTGAGCTATTAGCTGATGCAAAAGTTCACATCCTTGACCTAAAAGAGCAGATTCGCCTTGCCAAAGAGAATATCAGAGCTCATGGTCTTGAAGATCGCATTGATTTTATTCCTGTAGATATTCTAAAAGACAATGTGCTGCCACATGATGCAGATATCTGGTGGATGAGCCAGTTTTTAGACTGTTTCTCAGAAGATCAGGTTCTAACCTTTTTATCCTCAATTGCAAAGTCTATCAAGGATGGCGGCAGAGTCTGCATCTTAGAGCCAATTGCTGACAGACAGAAGTTTGAAGCTGCAAGTATGTCAATTAACGCTGGATCTTTATACTTCACTGCAATTGCCAACGGCTATTCAAGATTCTTTACAACAGCCACTCTTACAAAGCTTATTGAAAAAGCTGGCTTTACAATTGAGCATGTTATAGACAATCTTGGTATTACTAATTCTCTGTTTATCTGTAAGAAAGCATAGTATGGAATTCTCATTTGATATTGAAGATATTGAAGGCAGAGCTTTTGGACTTTGCAGCTTAAGTGACTTTGCAAAGATTGCAAAAGGTGAGTTAATCCCTGATGTTAGTGCGGTCAATCAAAAACCACAGAAGGTTCCTATGATGACAGCAAGACGACTTTCTCAGGGCTGTCGTCAGGCAGTGGATATCGGTATGCTTTTATCACAAAGGCAGGACATTGATGCTGTGATTTACTCAAGTATGTCTGGAGAGATTGTTCACAATCACAATGTGCTTGTCTCATCTGCCAAAAATGAGCCTTGCTCGCCTACTGACTTTTCAATGTCAGTGCACAATACAGCAGTTGGTAATTTTACAATTATCTCCAAAAGCAAAATTCCGTCATCATCGATAAGTTCTGGCATGGATTCATTCTTTATGGCGGTTTTAGATGCCTATACCATGATTGAGTGTGGTGAGGCTTCAAAGGTTCTAGTTGTAGATTACAACGTGGATATTCCTGAATTCTTTAAAAATTTTCTACCAGATAACTTTCCATGCTATCCGTATGCTGTTGGCGTGGTGGTAACCAAAGGTTCAAAGATCAAATTTACAGGTATCAAGAAAAAAGGTAAATGGTCTGAAATAAACTTTTAGACCATCATAAAACAGCCCCTTAAGCGG
>JBJEWY010000084.1:0-6896 GCA_051885305.1 Succinivibrio sp.
ACCGCATGTCCGGTGGTGTGGGAGGGGCGAGCCTAAACTCCCCCTACTCGATTGTAAAGATGGAACAGAATTTTACTAACACTAAAAATAATCTGAGACAGAAAATAGAGGAACTCTATAAAAGTCAGGATTATTTCAGAGTCATCGATCTTTTAGAGAGCAGTGAGCTTGATTATGAGCTGTGTCTTACGCTTGTAAGAACCTATATCAATGCAGCTAACAGAACATCAGATCCTGAAAGTCTGTTTGAAAAGGCTATGACTATTCTTTCTAAAACAGCAGTTGAGGGAAGAAACTGTCCAAAATGGAATTTCTATACAGGCTATATTCTCTTTAAAAGAGGTTTATATCCCGACAGCAAGTTAAGATTTGAACATGCAGTTAAATATATCGGTATAGATGATGGAGATCTGCTAAACAAGCTTGATGCAATGCTGTCAAATGTAAATGCTTTAATTGCAGCATCTGACTATACATCCTTAAGTGATGAGAAAAGGAATGCACTTGCTGCATCTCTTGAAAAAAACTTTGGAAAACTTACAAGACTCTGCTCTTTAAGTGGTATCAGGGGAATAGAGGTATATACAGCATCTCCTACAAAAGAGCATCCCTATTATGTACTTGTAAGTGTGGGGCTTTGCAGTAAATACTATAAAAAAGATACTTCTCTTTCTCCATTTGAAGTTGTGATGTGTCTGCCTGAGGATTACAGGTTTACCCAGAATATCAAAACCTCATTTGAAGTTTATCTCTACCTTGAGGTGTTGAGGTATCTTGCAACTGAAACAAATCCTGTTGAGTTTGGATACTATCTTGAAAAGGAAGGCGGTTTTTCAAAATCTACAGCATTTTCAGGGGTAATGCTGACAGGACTTGGTGATTATGACAAAAAGAGACAGCAAGCTGATCTTGATGATGGGGTACGAGTGCGACTTTATGAAATGCTGCCATTAAGACCAATGGAGCTTAATTTCAGAAAGAATCACTCGGCATTGGAACTTCTTGAGAAATTCAAGGAAAAACTGATAAAACTTACACCTTTTATCTCAACTAGAGACGATGCTCTGAGAATTGTGGAAGTTAAATAGCATAAAATCAGCAAGAGAAAGCTTATTCTCTGCTATGATATGTTTTTGAAAATATTTACAGACGAAAAAACAATTATGGAACAATTAAACGGCGCTCAGCAGGTTGTACGCGTATTAGAAGATCTTGGAGTAACAAAAATCTTTGGTTACCCAGGCGCTGCTGTAACTGATATCTATAACGTTCTTTACGATTCAAAGAAACTGACTCACATCCTTGCAAGACATGAGCAGGGTGCAGTGCATATGGCTGATGGTTATTCAAGAGCAACAGGCAAGGTTGGTGTTGCGATTGTAACATCAGGTCCTGGTGCTACTAATACTGTAACTGCACTTGCAACAGCTTATGGTGACTCAATTCCTTTAGTTCTTATTACTGGACAGGTTGCAACCAGCCTTATAGGTACAGATGCATTCCAGGAAGTTGATACCATGGGTGTGACTAGACCTGTGGTCAAATACAGCTTTTTGTGCAAAAAGCCAGAGGATATAGCAAGGAATATAAGAAAGGCTTTCTATATTGCCTCAACCGGCCGCAAGGGACCAGTTGTTGTTGATATTCCAAAGGACTGCCAGAATCGTGGTTATTTCTTTGATTACGATGAAACATCAGATGTTTCAATTCGTTCTTATAATCCTACAGTTGCAGGTCACAAAGGACAGGTAAAACGTGCAGCAAACCTCATTGCCAAGGCAAAACGCCCTGTAGTTTTAATCGGTGGTGGTGTTGTTCAAGGAGAGGCTGCAGGTGAGATTTATACCATTGCAAAGCGTATGAGACTGCCAGTGGTTTCTACTCTTATGGGAATTTCTGGATATCCAGCATCTGATCCACAGTATCTTGGCATGCTAGGTATGCACGGTCTTTATGAAGCCAATGAGACCATGCACAACTCTGATCTTATTTTTGCTGTAGGCACAAGATTTGCTGACAGAGCAACCAACAAGGTATCAAAGTTCTGCCCTGACGCCACTATTGTTCATATTGATGTGGATCCAGCCTCAATTTCAAAAACCGTTCAGGCTGATGTACCGATTGTAGGTGACGCCAAGACTGTTTTAAATCAGATAATCGATGCCTTAGATGAACTTAAGGCAGAGCCTAATGCTGAAATTGATGAGTGGTGGCAGAAAATTGAGGTGTTTAAACAGAAACACTGTTTAAACTACAAAAAGGTAGATGGTGTAATAAGACCTCAGGAAGTTATTGAGACTATTTCAAGACTTTCAAAAGAACTGAACCTAAACCCTTATGTAACTACTGATGTTGGCCAGCATCAGATGTTTACCGCTCAGTATTTTAAGTTTGAACAGCCAAGACATTTTATGACATCAGGCGGTCTTGGAACTATGGGACTTGGATTCCCTGCAGCAATAGGTACTCAGTTCGCTCTTCCTGATGCTACAGTTTTATGCATATCAGGTGATGGTTCATTCCAGATGAACATGCAGGAGCTTGCAGTCTGCAGAAAATACAACCTGCCAATCAAGGTGTTTATTCTTGATAATTCTGTTCTTGGTATGGTCCGTCAGTTCCAGACTGTATTCTATGATGAGAGATATTCAGCTACAAATCTTGATGGAAATCCAGATTTTGTTAAACTTGCTGAGGCTTATGGGTTTGACGCTGTAAGAATCACTGAAGAGTCTAAGCTTGAGAGTACAATAAGAGAAGTACTGATGCAGAAAGACAAATTTATACTTGTAGATGTGTTAACCGATATCAATACCAAGGTTATGCCATGGCAGAGGGCTAATGGTTCAATGGTAGATATGATGCTCAATAACGAGGAGACAAACTGATGAGACATACAATTTCTATTCTGATTGAAAACGAAGCAGGTGCTCTCTCTCGTGTTGTAGGTTTGTTCTCACAGCGCGGCTACAATATTGACAGTCTGACAGTCGCTCCAACTGATGATCCTACCTTGTCACGCTGCACCATTCTGACATTAGGTGACAAGAATGAGGCTGAACAGATCACAAAGCAGCTGCACAAGCTTGTCTGTGTTTACAGAGTATCTGCTCTGTCAGAGGAAGCTGAAGGCGGTATTGAGCGCGAGATGGTATTAGTAAAGGTCAATACTCCAAACCGTAATGTCAGAGATGAAGTCAAAGGTCTTGCTGATATCTTCGGTGCCAAGATCATTGACGTAAACGCTGAGATCTTCACTCTGCAGTTTGTTGGTGATTCAGCAGAAACAGACAACTTTATCGATACCCTGTGTAAACTCTCAGAGGTAGTTGAAGTTGTTCGTTCAGGTGTACTTGGAATTGCCAAAGGTTCTCATTATATGAGAGGCTGATAACTCTGTTTCTAATCTAAAGGCAGCCTTGAGGCTGCCTTTTTGATCAGTTACTGTCGTTCTGCGCTTCAAGATAAAGCTCAGGCTCTTTTGATTTTTCAGCCTCAATTGTTGTCCCGTCAAGCATCTTTAACTGTTTCTGGGCTTTGGTATCAAAGTTCTCAATCAGTACCTTAAGATTTCCTCTTCCTGATACGAGTCGGTTCTCAAGCTGGCTTATAGATGCTTTTAGAGAATCTTCTTTTCTGATGAGATCAGATATATCGTCCTGTATATTGCTGAATTTGTCATAGATCCTCTGTGCCATGAGAGCAAGTTCTCTCATTCTTTCTGAACGTTCAGAAAGTACCCATAAATTTGAAACAACTCTTAAAGCAGGCATTATTGAAGATGGTGATACCAGATAGATTTTATTTTTAGTTGCCAGATCATAAAGTGATGGATCTGCTCTTAGTGCATCATTGAGGGCAGAATCAATTGGTACAAACATGAAGACAAAGTCAGGGGAGTTTAAAGAAGCGTAATTGCTGTAATCCTTTCTGATTAACTCATCTAGGTGTTTTTTTATAGACTGGATGTGATTCTTTAATGCAGTCTCTCTTTCAGCATCACTGTCAGCATTGATGTAAGTTACATATGCTGTGAGAGAGCACTTTGCATCAATAATAATGCAGTGTTCATCAGGGAGTCTTAATACAACATCGATACGTCCTGTTTCATTGTTGCTTCTGTCACCTGCAACTTCACGCTCATATTCAATGCCTTTGCAGAGTCCTGCTGCATCAAGCACACGCTCAAGCTGTAATTCGCCCCACATACCCTGAGATTTGCCACCCTGTCTTAGAGCTTTTACCAGATCCTCTGCCTGCTTAGACAGAGTCTTGTGGGATTCTTCAAGACGCTTGATCTCATTTTGAAGTTCACCTGATTTTTTTGAATTGTCAGCGTTAGTCTGAGTAATAAAGTTCTGGAACTTTGTAAGCTCCTCTTTTAGCGGAGTAACAAGACTTACCATGTTTTCCTTTGTTGCTTTGCTCAGATCTTCTGTACCGCTTTTTACAAGGTTGCTTCCAAGAACCTTCATCTGTTCTTGTAGCTCTTTATATGAGGTATCAAACTGCTGCTGTCTTTCCTTTAGCTTGTCCTCGTAGTGGTTTATCTTTTCAGATAGTTTTTCCTCATAGCTTCTGATAAGTTCATCTTTTTCAGTTTTATATGAGTTATTTTTTTCTTCAATAAGAGAATTCTTGTTTATTAAATCCTGATTTAACTTTGCATTTGTCTCTTTTAGGGTGTTTAAATCATCAGTTGCTGCAGTAAGTCTTACTGATAGCTCATTATTGTCTTCTTCAAGACGAGTCTGCTCAAGTTTTAGATGGTGGTTGTCATTTGAACAGGTGTTAAAACTGTTATGAAGATTAAATAACTCTGTTTTTAGAGACTGCACTTCATTTTCTTTTTCAACTCTAAGCTGCTCACCAAGATTAAGTCTAGCCTTAGTATCAGTTAGTTCAATATTAAGTTCGTTTACCTTTCTGCTTAAAGCAAGATACCTTACAAGAATGAAGATAAATAGTCCTAATGCTGCTACCGCAGTTATAGAGGTGATGATAGGAATAATGCTGTTCATAAATCCTGCCTTAAGTGATGAGCAAAGTAGTTTGTAACATAAGTATATTATTTACATGGCAAGGTTTGCTATCTAAGCGCTTCAAAAAAAATAGAAAATTCAGGATGCAACCTTAAAGTCTTTTGTAAGAAAAGATGCCTTAATATTATAAGTATGGCAACTATTGCTGCCATAAAATGGAATATTCAGAAATATTTTTTCTATAAACAGTTGCTGCAAATATTAGCGTTAAATTTATGGTTGTTACTAAAGTTTAAATTGAAAAAAGAAACAGAAAAAAGACATATCAGTACAATGATAAGTTTGCAGAACCACTTATATTACTGAGAGCAAAGTAAAAGATATATCGCTCATCTTATGCGTTTTGAACAAGAGTTTTTGTTCAAGAAATATAGTTATCTTCAGTAACGTTCGTTGTGCGATTGCAAAGCGAAACTAACCAATGGCCCTACTACAAGTAACTGCGTTAAGACAGCATAAACTGTAAAAAAACAACATGAGGGACATCTCTAGTCCCTCACAACGGCTATATGAAACGCCGATCACTCAATAATCTTCTATATTTAAGTATGGTAGCACTCAAAAGACCATGTGGCTTTTTTTGAGCAATTGACCCGTAAAAAAACAGAACCAAGATATTAAATTTTGATTCTGGAGTAACTCGCTAATAATCTAGCGACCCTTCAATGAGTTAGCAGCCTCCAAAGGCAAGCTTTTTCGTCGTAACTCGCTAATAATCTAGCGACCCTTCAATAAGATAAAGAGTTTTATTTAACTTGGAAGTATGTCGTAACTCGCTAATAATCTAGCGACCCTTCAATCTGCCTATGTGGCAGGTGTCTGCTTAAATAGTGCTATGTCGTAACTCGCTAATAATCTAGCGACCCTTCAATTAGTCTATCATCGGCGGTAGTCTTGGTTGAAGAATGGTCGTAACTCGCTAATAATCTAGCGACCCTTCAATCCTTGAACAAGGCTCAGTGGAGTGGCTGGCTGTGTCGTAACTCGCTAATAATCTAGCGACCCTTCAATATGACTCATCACCACCACCCATACGGGCAGCTGGTCGTAACTCGCTAATAATCTAGCGACCCTTCAATTTAACATCTTTCAAATGTATCAATTATTTTGACGTCGTAACTCGCTAATAATCTAGCGACCCTTCAATTAGTCCTGAATTATACGCTGCGATATTGTCTCGGTCGTAACTCGCTAATAATCTAGCGACCCTTCAATCGACAACAAGCAATAGTAGGCAAACATTATATACCTGTCGTAACTCGCTAATAATCTAGCGACCCTTCAATACCCGGGAGACTTCTATGTAAAGAATAAGATTAGTCGTAACTCGCTAATAATCTAGCGACCCTTCAATAATTGGTAAAGGGATAAGTCCAACTTTGTATGTCGTAACTCGCTAATAATCTAGCGACCCTTCAATGAGTAAATCCACCGAAGCTATAACAAACTTCGATGAGTCGTAACTCGCTAATAATCTAGCGACCCTTCAATCGAAGAGGGACAGATGCTTGCTGAAGTAACTCAAGTCGTAACTCGCTAATAATCTAGCGACCCTTCAATTTATATATCAAAAAAATATCAAGAATAGATGAAAAGTCGTAACTCGCTAATAATCTAGCGACCCTTCAATTCTTCAGCCTTATTCAAGGCTTTTAACCGATGTCGTAACTCGCTAATAATCTAGCGCCCCTTCAATGTGGTTAAGGATAAAAAATACGTTCCTTTTAGGGAGTCGTAACTCGCTAATAATCTAGCGACCCTTCAATTAAAGTGTTTTTACACCTATGTTACAAACACTGAGTCGTAACTCGCTAATAATCTAGCGACCCTTCAATAGTACCATAAATAACTTTA
>JBJEWY010000085.1:0-6895 GCA_051885305.1 Succinivibrio sp.
AGAATTCTAAAAGATGTTGACATACTCCCTGTCACCATATAGAGAGGGGCGAGCCGAAACTCCCCCTACTCGATCTTGTTTCTGTTAGTTCTGCTCGAACATTGCAGAAATAGACTCTTCGTTGTTTATGCGTCTGATAGCTTCAGCAAGCATTGGAGCTAAGGTCAGCTGACGGAAGCACTTGAGCTTTTGGAATCTTTCAGTTGCAGGTACAGAATCTGAAACAACGAGATTATCAATTACTGACTCTGAAATATTCTTGTAGGCATCACCAGAGAGCACAGCGTGAGTACCGTATGCGGTAACTGACTTTGCACCGCGTTCTTTCAGTGCGGCTGCAGCCTTGCACAGGGTTCCACCGGTATCAATAATATCGTCAACAATGATACACTCTCTGTCTTTGACTTCACCAATGAGGTTCATAACCTCAGATACATTAGGGCGAGGACGGCGCTTGTCGATAATTGCAATGTCAGCGTTGTTTAAAAGTTTAGCAATAGCACGTGCACGAACCACACCACCCATATCTGGTGATACTACACAAGGGTTCTGCAGGTTTAAGGTCTTCATGTCTTCAACGAAGATCTGGCTTGAGAAACAGTTATCTACAGGAACATCAAAGAAGCCCTGAATCTGCTCAGCATGAAGATCAACAGTTAAAACACGATCAACACCAACTGATGACAGGAAGTCTGCTACAACCTTAGCGGTAATAGGTACACGAGCAGAGCGTAAACGTCTGTCCTGACGTGCGTAACCAAAGTAAGGTATTACTGCAGTGATACGTCCTGCAGATGCACGACGTAAAGCATCAATCATAACGATAAGTTCCATCAGGTTATCATTAGTTGGTGCGCAGGTAGACTGAATGATGAAAATATCGCAACCACGTACGTTTTCGTTGATTTGTACGTGTACTTCACCATCAGAAAAACGGTCAACAGTAGCATTGCCAAGTCTGGTGTACAGACGATCGGCGATTTTTTTAGCCAAGTCCGGTGTTGCATTACCGGCGAACAGCTTCATATCAGCCATAAGAAGTGAGATCCTGAGTATAATGAAAAAGATACAGCTCTGGTAAGAAACCACAGCACCGCTATTTTAAAACTTTTAATCCTGGCAATAAAGAAAAAAAATAAGAAAAGCACATCTACAGTTTTTTTTAGATGCCAACTTCTTATGCTCAACAGAAATTTTCTTCAAAGTGTAGGTGCTATTCCATGCAGAATAGCATCAGATTTGAAGAGTAGCTACTATGGAGCTTTTTACTTGAAATAAGCTTTTTTTAAATCAGCCTGTACTGGAGATAATTCTACAGAAGGTGCCACAAAGCATTTTACTCCCAGTTTGGAAATTATCTTCTTAGCTTCATTGGCACTGTTTTCATCATCAAAAGCAACAAAACATGATGAGCCGCTGCCTGACATACAGGAATTTCCGTAAACTGATAATTCATTAAGTAATTTTTCAACAAGCGGATACTCTGAAGTTACTACAGGAGTAAAACAGTTTTTATAAGGTTCATTTATGAGCTTTTCAAAGGATTTTACAGGTGAATCTTTTTTCAGTCTGTCTGATGAGAAAAGCTTTGCTGTAGGAACAGAGCAATCTGGCGTTGCCACAAGATAGTACTTGTGGGGAATGCTTTTGGGGGTCAGGATTTCACCAATACCTTCAGCAAAGCAGGTACATCCTTTAACAAAGATTGGCACATCTGCTCCAAGTTTTGCACCAAGTTTTATGAGGCTATCCTCATCAAGATTAAGCCCCCATAGTGTATTGAGCACAAGTAGTACAGTGGCTGCGTTTCCTGAACCTCCGCCAAGACCACCGCCCTGAGGCAGGATTTTGTCTATGGATATTCTGACTCCCTTTGTGCAGGATGCTTCTTTTTTCAAAAGCATAGCTGCTTTGTAAATCAGGTTCTTTTCCACAGGAAAACCAAAGTCTGTAAGTAACTCAACTTTGTCATCTTCAGTTGTGTCAAAGTACATTCTGTCACCATGATTTAGAATCACAAAAAGAGTCTGCAGATTATGGTAACCATCTGATCTTTTTCCTGTGATGTACAAAAACAGGTTGAGCTTGCATGGACTTACAGTTTCAAAGTGCATTATTTAATCCTTGTAACTTCACTTACACTGTAAATGATTTTTGTTTTTGGGGAAATGATTTCAATAGTTCTTGGAAGAACGTAACCTCTGTAAACCTGATATCTTACGTAGTTTACTTTGTAGAGATCTCCGTATACAGCGCTTTTTGCATAACCGTTTTCATCATAGGAAACTTCTCCTTTTGGAGCTCCAAAGATGATGGATGGCAGATCCTCTACCGGGATATCCAGGTTAAATTCATCCTTTAAAAGCTCTCTGGCGTTATCTCCTTTTATGACATTACCCTGTATGTGCAGGTAGGTGGTTCCGTTTGCATAGACTTCAATCTTTGCGTATTCAATGCCAATTGGACCTACAAATGATAGGGAGAAGTTATTCTTTTTGTAACAGTACACGCTGTTTACAGAAAAACGTTTATTAAGTCTGTTAGAAATTATAGCGGTTCTGCCCAATTCCTCAAAATCTGTAACTGAGTTTAATTTTTCAAGTCTCTCTTGGTTTGACAGACTGTTGTACTTTGTTTCTTCAATTGTGGTCTGACAGGCGCAGAGTGTAAGAGTTGCAACTGTAAAAATAACAAGTTTTTTTAAATAGTTAATCATGAGCGGTTGTTTCTGTGTCTTTGATAATATTGTAGATTCTGATAAGTTCCTGATGAGCTGCAAAGCCTTTCAGATTAAGATCAGATGCCATAAGCCCATAGAAACGTTTTGAGCCATCAACATGGGCCATTACATTTTCTACAGTAGCTTCACCATAGACCATCTTGATGCCGTCAAGATAATCATCAATGTTCAGAGAACCTTCCGTCTTGCACTGTAAAACCTTAATCAGGCACTGATAGAATGAAAGCTTTTCAAGTGAGAAGTTGTTTTGGTTGTAGCGTACAGTCCAGGTTGCATAGGTGAGAGCGGAGGTGTAAACCTTTGCTGCCAGAGCCAGAAGGCAGCGAAGTTCTCCTATTCTTAAAGTCTTCCATGGTGAATTATCATCTGGCAGGACTCCTAAAAGCTGGCAGACCAGTTCTTCATTATCAAAATTCTCGTTTTCAAGCTCTTCAAGGTAGCTTTCATAGGTTTCACTTGTTTCATCAGATTCTGGTAGTGAAAGCAGGGCATCTTGGAAATCAATACCAGAATTGGTATTGTTGTATACAAGATCATCTGTAGGATAAATTTCAGACATTCCAGGTACAATAGTACGGAATACTTTCACTCCCATGAAGTTATATGATCTTATGTAAATGTCAAAACCAAGTTTTGCGATCATGTAGCGCAGAGCTTTGTACTGCTCACTTGTATCTCCTGAAAAATCCCAGGCTACAAATCGGTAGTCAGGTATTCTTCTGAACATCTGCATTGGCAGAATACCTGTGGAGTCAACGAAGTGACTTTCAAGATTGACGATGTCTGACGTTCTTTCAAGATCAAAGTCTGGTTCATCAAAATTATCAAGATCGCTGAATGTTCTTCCCTGCATCAGCTCTGTAATGGTTCTATCTAGAGCAACTTCAAAGATAGGGTGAGCGCCAAATGATGCAAAGCATGTTCCGTTGCTCTGATTGAACATCACAACACATACAACAGGGAATTTTCCGCCCAGAGAAGCATCGTAGCATACGACCTTCAGCTTGTTGCCCTGCATATCCTCAAGTGAATTGTATGACTTTGGATATTTCTTAAGGATCTCATCTGGGATTACAGGAAGAGCTAACCCTCTTTTGATGATTTCCTTTTTGACGTAACGTTCGATGATTTCAGATAACCCCTGAACTAGGGCTTCATGTTCTGTGTTGCCTTCTGACATGCCGTTTGAGCCATAAATATTGTCCAAAAGGTTTACAGGAAAGTAAACAATCTCACCGTTTCTTGCGTTAGTAAATGGAATTGAGCAGACACCTCTTGAATAAGATGATGACTGCAGATCAACAAGATTCTCTAAAGAGATTTCACATTCTGCTGAATAGAATTTTCTTAATGATGCATTGAGTACATCATTAGGAATTGATGGATCATTCTCATCAATTACAGTCCATTTTTCATCAGGATAATGAACGAAAGGAGCATTTGAATTATCAAGCCCTAAATAGAAGTCTGAAAACACCATGTGGGTGGCCAGCCTTTCAAATAACTCTCCATATGCAGATGCTGTAGCGGCAAGCTTTGATGAGCCCTTGCCGTTTGAATAGATGGAAGGGCATGAGGTTACATGAAGATTAACCGAGAAAACATTCTCAAGCGGATTTAACCAGTTAGTTTCAGTAACTTCAATTTTCAGGTTACTTAGAATATCTTTAAAGCGACTGATGCTTTCCTCTAAAGGGGCATCCTTTCCGGTAATTTCTGTCATAACAAATGCTTTTTAAGTTGTAAAAATAATCTGCGTTATAATAACACAATCCCTCTTTTTGGTGCGGGGAACAATATGGACAGCAATGAAGAAATAAAAGAAAGAGAAGTCAAGCTGATATCAGACAGTGATGAAAGCGCAAAGACCGCTTCAGAAGAGGAACTTCAGAGAAGACGCGATGCGATGAAAAATCTCGCAGGCCCCTCAATGGCATCAAAAGCTCTTGCCCATGTCAGAAAACTGCGCGGACTAGATAAGACAGAACTTCCGCCTAAAGTGCACTACGTGAGTGACAGAGTCAAAGAGAGGATCAGAAAGCTTGAAGAAGAGTTTGCAAAAGAAGAGGCAGAGGCAAAACTCACTGATGAAGAACGAGAAGACAGAGCCAAAAGAGAGCGCAGACTTATTGAATTTATTGAAAATTATAAGGAACTTGATCTGAAAGTCAGGGACCCATCAGCGGAGGATACATTGTTTTTTAATCGTGCCAAAGACCATATCGATCGATACAATAGAGAAAAAAAGGTACTTTTATTAAAAATGGGGCGCAATTTTAAGCTTTTTATCATTATAATATTGGCATTCGTTCTCTACTATGTTTACAGCGTTTATTCTCAGAATAATGAAGAATCTTCACTGAGAGAATTACAGGATCAATTACCGTTGCAGCTTGACAGTCAGACCACTTTACAGGAAGTGGTAACTACTGACCGCGATATAACGTTGAAAATTATCAAGAGAAAAGAATCATTCAATGATTCAGAGGATATAAATGAATCTCTGGATCGTTTTGTTGACTCAGCATCACAGCGTTTTTGTCGTATCAAACAGTTTGAGAGATTATCAAGGCTTGGAACTGTTGTGAAAGTAAGTGTAGATGCTGATGATGGATCATTCCACAGAGAGTTTTCCTGTGGAGATAATAAATAACATATTATATTTGCAGTATTTGAGAGGATATAATGCAGAAAGTTGGTTTAATCGGCTGGCGTGGTATGGTTGGTTCCGTACTGATGGAACGTATGCAACAGGAGCAGGATTTTGCTCATATTGATGCTGTGTTTTTCTCAACATCACAGGCTGGTCAGAAGGCTCCTTCATTTGATGGTAAGGATTATGGCGTTTTAGAGGATGCATACAATATTGACGCTCTGAAAGCCATGGATATTATTATCACCGCACAGGGAGGTGATTATACCACCAAGATGTACAAGGCCCTTCGTAATTCAGGCTGGAATGGCTACTGGATTGATGCCGCTTCAACTCTCCGTATGGAAGATGACACCAAGATTATTCTTGACCCTGTAAATCGTGAGGTATTAGACAAAGCTTTAAATGATGGCGTGAAGTCATACATTGGTGGTAACTGCACTGTAAGTCTTCTTCTGATTGCTCTTGCAGGCTTAATCAAGACTGGTAATGTAGAGTGGATTTCTACTCAGACCTATCAGGCAGCATCAGGTGCAGGTGCCAAGAATATGCGTGAGCTGTTAAACCAGATGGGTGTGCTTCGTGACTGTGTAAGTGCTGAACTTTCAGATCCTCACAGCTCAATTCTTGATATTGAGCGAAAGGTTCGTGCCAAGATGAATGATTCATCATTCCCAATTGATAATTTTGGTGCTCCTTTAGCAGGGTCTGTTCTTCCTTGGATTGATAAGGAACTTGAGAATGGTCAGAGCCGTGAAGAGTGGAAGAGCCAAGCAGAAGCCAACAAGATTTTAGGTTATGCGCCAGGCACTCTTCCTATTGATGGTAACTGTGTACGTATCAGCTCAATGCGCTGCCACAGCCAGGCTCTTACTATCAAGTTAAGAAAGAACATGGAAATTTCTGAGATTGAACAGTTAATCACTGCTCAGAACAAATGGGCAAAGGTTGTTCCAAATCATAAGGAAGTTTCTCTGAAGGAACTTACACCTGCAGCCGTTTCAGGATCTCTGTATGTACCTATCGGTCGTATGCGTAAGATGAACATGGGTGAAAATTTTGTTTCAGCCTTTACCGTAGGTGATCAGCTCTTATGGGGTGCTGCAGAGCCACTTCGTTGCATGCTCCGTCAGATCATCGATTAACAGCAGTTTATCTGTTCACTTCTATGCCGCCCACTTTTTGTGGGCGGCTCTATATCGGCAGGAACTGAAATTCCTTTACCGATTTCTTAAAAAATATCTCCTTGCAAATTAACAAGTTAATTTAATTTGATTAAAAAAATTTTTGTTTGATTAAAGATCGTAGAAAATTTTGACGACAACTAATTAGGCATAAGAAAAAAATAAAGATTTTTTTACTAGAATTGATCCAATTCTTAGGAGAGACAAATGTCCATTTATGTAAACACCAACGTTAGTGCGTTGAATTCAACCCGTCAGTTAAACAAGGCTACTACTTCTCTTGATACAACCTATAAGCGTTTATCATCAGGCTTACGT
>JBJEWY010000086.1:0-27469 GCA_051885305.1 Succinivibrio sp.
ATCGTTAACCAACCAAATCCTTCTGCTAAAATTGCTTAAGGTCTTGGGTATGATTCCCTTTTGTAAACTTTGTTAATTTTAACATTTTCAGGGGCTTTTTTCCTAATTTGTGAGATCATATAGGATGAGGATGCAGACAATGACTTCAAGTGAATTAGCAGATGAATTAAAAGAAGGGGATCCTTGTCCCTACTGTGGCAGTATGCTACTTTTAAGAAAGACAGCCAAAGGTGATTTTCTTGGCTGTTCAAATTATCCTTCATGTTCATATCTTAAACCTGTAGCTACTGTCCATCAGGTAATTGAATTAGGTGATGTTGGCGCTGACTGCCCAAGATGCGGGGCTCCGCTAAAAGTTAAAAAGGGCCGTTTCGGTATCTTTATTGGCTGCTCAATGTATCCAGAGTGCAATTACGTCCACTCCCCACAGGAAAAACTTGATCTGTCATGTCCCGTCTGCAGAAAAGGAAAAATCTCCAGGCGTAATTCTTCGTCTGGTCGCAGTTTCTATGCTTGTTCAAATTATCCTGACTGCAAATTTTCTGTTCCAGGCAAGCCAGTGCAAAGGACCTGTGAAAACTGTGGTTTTCCATTGATGTATGAGAAAAAGTTCAAGGCTGGAATAGGCCTTGTCTGCGGAAATAAACTCTGTGAGAGCAGAAAAAAGAGAAAACATCTGATAGTAAGACCTAACTAAAAAACAGCCCGATTTTCTGAAAATAAGATAAAACAAGCTTACCTGAAAAATTTCTATTGTTTTTGCCGTAGCATGACAACGTCATTTTCAGAATAGAAAGACTGTGGTGTGATACAATCTAGGCAGTTTTTTTATGAGGAATAAATCATGTCAAAAGCTTTCGTTGCCATTATTATGGGATCAGACTCAGATCTGCCATTACTTGAGAATACTATGTCTGTTTTAAAAGGCTTTGGTATTCCTTACGAGGTTCGTGTAGCTTCAGCCCACCGTACACCTGATGTTGTATGTGAGTACGTAACTGATGCAGAAAAAAGAGGCTGCGCTGTATTTATAGGTGCAGCAGGACTTGCTGCACATCTTGCTGGTGCAATTGCTGCACGTACTACCCGTCCTGTAATCGGTATTCCATGTGATGGTGGTCCTTTATCAGGTATCGATGCTTTATATTCAACTGTTCAGATGCCAGGCGGCATCCCAGTCGCAACTGTTGCTGTTGGCAAAGCCGGTGCAAAGAACGCCGCTTATCTTGCTGCCCAGATCATTGCTTTAACCGATCCTGAAATTGATGCTGCTGTAAAAGCTGACAGAAAAAAGGCAGCAGAAGATGTGATGGCTAAGGATAAAGCTCTGCAGGACAAACTTAAATAATGTCTGCTGTTTTTACCCGCTCTCTTGAAGAAGCTTCTGCTACCTTAAAAAAGGGCGGGGTTATAGTCTGTCCGTCTGAAGGTGTATACGGTATTAGCTGTTCTCTTGAATGTGAAGATGCAATTGCCCGTATCATTGATATTAAAAAGCGTGATATGTCAAAAGGACTTATCATTGTGGCGGACAATTTATCACACCTTTTATCAAGACTTGATGGCTCTTATCTTAATCCTAAAACACTTGATCTAATGACAAGGCATTGGCCAGGTCCCCATACCTTTATACTCAGGGCTTCTAAAAGTTTTCAAAGCAGAGCGGTAAGACCAGACCATACTGTTGCTGTAAGAGTTACAGCATTTGAGCCATTAGCACAACTTTGTACTCTGTCATCCTCCCCTTTAATTTCAACCAGTGCAAATATTTCTGGAAAGAATGCTGTAACAAGTATTGAAATGCTTGATGAGAAAATTGTAGCAAATGTGGATCTGGTTCTTGATTTGCCATGTGGCGGACAGAGCGAACCAACCTCAATATATGATACTCTGACAGGGACTCTTGTTAGACCAGGACCTTTTTGGAAGGAATAAATGACTGACCATTATGCTGTATTCGGCAATCCTGTTGCCCATTCAATGTCACCGATGCTTCATGCATATTTTGCTGAGCTCACTTCTCAGGATATGTCTTATGACAAGATCCTTGTTCCAGAGGATAGTTTTGCAAGCTGTGCCGATGAGTTTTTTAAAAACGGTGGCAAGGGAGCCAATGTTACTGTTCCATGCAAACTTGATGCTTACAGTTATGCTGATACTCTGACTCCATACGCAGAGGCAGCAGGTGCAGTAAATACCTTAAAACTCATGGATGATGGAAGAATTTTAGGTGACAACACTGATGGCAGAGGTCTTGTTAGCGATCTTTTAAGGACTGGCTGTGTTTTAAAAGGTTCTAAGATCCTTATTATTGGTGCAGGTGGTGCTAGCAAAGGTATTGTAAAACCTATTTTAGATGAGTCTCCATGCTGCATAACCATCGTCAACAGAACCGTTTCCAAGGCACAGGAGATTGCAGGTCAGCATGATGGAGATCTGAGGGCCACATCATTTGAAGACTTAGATGGCAGATTTGATGTAATTATCAATGCCACCTCGCTGTCCTTAAAAGAAGAACTGCCAAATGTTAGTGATGATATTTTACAAAGTGCCTTCTATGTATATGATCTGATGTATAAAAAAGAAGGCGACACTATATTTACAAAGCATGCAAGAAACCTTGGAGTTCAAAATGTTCACGCAGGTTTTGGCATGCTTGTGGGGCAGGCTGTTTTAAGCTTTGAACTGTGGCGAAATGCGAAAGTAGATTTCAATAAAGCTATAGAACATTTTAAAAATGCTTGATATTAGGATCTCTGATAATTCTCCTTTTGCAGAACTTGCAGACAGGGTACTGAAAACCGATATTGAACGCCTTAAAGAGTGTTATCAGGGATTTTCTTATATTCTTGAAATTAAAGATACTGTCAGTTTGTATCCAGAGAATAAAAAGCAGCAGGCATTTACAATCGATATCCTCAATGAGAAGCTTTTATGGCGGTTAAATCACAGTGGTAAAAAGTCAGAGGCGGTATCAAGAGCGGTACTTTCAAAGCTTGAATCCCCAAATGTCTTTGATGCAACAGCTGGTTTAGGCCGAGAGAGCATGATCCTGCAGAACTCTTCTTGTAACGTCACTATGTTTGAAAGAAATCCTGTAGTGTACCTGATGCTTTATGCCTCGCTTGAAAATGCAAAAAAATCCCCTTTAGTATCTTTGCTTAAAAACGGTTTGCCAGTGCTTGCTCCTTTTGGAACTATAAAGGAAAACCTAGTATCTGGAAGCGTAACTTCACTTCCTGATGTGATTTATTATGATCCGATGTTTCCTTCAAGAAGCAAAACAGCATTAGTAAAAAAGGAAATGCAGGTTTTTCATGAGATCGTGGGAGCTGATCTTGATACGAATGATTATGCTGCTTTCCTTTGTTCAATAGCAAAGCATCATGTGGTGATCAAGCGTCCATCAAATGAGGAGCCTCTTGATTTTGGGGTCAGACGATCAAGTTTTGTGGATGGAAAAGCCTGTCGATTTGACTGTTATTTTACAGGACCAGACAATAAGTAGTTTGATTTAAAGACTGTCAAAACCTGCTTGTCTGAAACTATCTATCACCTTTGCATCAAGATTCAAGAAATTATAGAGTTTTAGCGCATCTACATTAGATTCATTACCCAAAAGAGTAACGCAGTAGTAGATTGGTGAGTAGTAATCTTCAGGAATATTCCAATAAGAGCCCATCTGAATACCGTTTGTGTAAATTAAAGGTCTGGTAATGAATCCTGCCTGCACATTGCCGCTGTCGACAAGGGCAAAAGCCTGGTATTCATGATCTGCTCTATAAATATGATGTTTAAGATAATCAGTTGGAAAACTCTTTCGCTCAGTTATTTCTGAGGCGGCAAAACCCACTGGAGTCAAAGATGCTTTGGGAATTGCAAGAGATTTCAGCTTCTTTTTAGTTACAGCGTCAATATTTTCTGCAAAGAGTGCAGGATCTTTTGACCATAAAATAAGTCTTGCCTTTACAAGATGTCTTATATTTGTGGCTTTGGTTTTTCCTGTTCTGAGCATTACTACAGGAAGCCTTTCATCATCACTTATCACCAACTGGCAGTAGTCTTTCTGATTGGTGATTCTCGAGAGAAGATCTTCAGATGGGGCATAGTAAGCTTCAAATTTTACAGGAGAATAATCTTTAATATTCTCAAGTGCTGAATAAGCCTGAGGGACAGAGCAGACTCTAAGTCCATCTGCATTTGCTGAACCTATGGTTAATAAAATCAGTGCTAATTGAACAGGTGCTTTTCGCATGCTATCAGTCTCTTGGTGATTTCTTCACTTGAACCAGAATTTCTGAGCTTATTGGCAAAGCCCGGTTCACTTAACATCAGTGAGAGGTTGCCAAGCAGGTTAATGTGAGTCATTCCGTCATCTGGTACAGCAATGAGGAAAATCAGGTCACATGCCTGACCATCACTTGAACCGAGATCAAGAGGAGTAGTAAGAGTTGCCACCGCAAGTGCAGGTCTGTTTACGTATGGTCCTCTTGCGTGAGGTATGGCAATACCGTGGGCGATACCTACAGGGCAGCTTACAATCTTATCGTAAACGCCTTTTAGGAAATCAGGTTTTGATGAAATTGCCTTGATAGAATAAAGTCTGTCTGTCAGTTTTAACAGAATGTCGTTTAAATTATCAGCGTTCATCTTATAGATTACGCACTGCTCATCAAGGGCATAGCGAACAGAGAAAAACTCTCTGCCAGCAGATCTTCCGTTGCTTCCATCTTTAAAATTATTGATGGAATTTAAAATATTCTCAAAGAAGCTGCCATGCAGTTTGTAGTAGGTCAGATAGATGGCAATCATAATACCTGCGCAGATCCATAAAAGAACCACGCAAAGGTTAACTGAATACATTTGCTCAGTTAAGGTCTCATTCTTTGAAAAGATATCAGCATAAGAGAATGAGAATCCTGAGACTAAAGCTGCAATCAGGGTTCCAAATTTTGATGACATGGTCTGCACAGAGAAATTCATGCACTCTGCGCGACTTAGGAACTTAAACTCACCATAATCAACGCAGTCAGCTGTCATTACGGTAGTGGAGGTGAGATTAAGTGCAAAAGCAATTGAGCAAAGACTCATCATTACCGCAAGCATTGGGAAGTTTAAAAAACCAAGATAGGTAATGATTAAAAGAGAGGTTTCAGATATAACTGCCAGTACCAGTGAAAAGATAAAGATTTTTTTTCTTGAGAAAATCTTGACCAGGGGCTGATACATGGCAAAGCTGATAATTGCAACAAAAAGCCATGGCAACTGTATCAGAACAAATACTTCCTTGCCAGTTGGCAGATAAGGCAGAGATAAAAGAAAATATCCGTGTGATGCTACAAATACGAAGAAAGCGATCTGCTGCAGAATGGTGATACACCAGGTGATCATCAGCTGATCATTACCAAAGAAAGCCTTTAGGGTATCTTTGAGAGGAACTACATTTCGCTGGACCTCTGGCCGGTTAAAAAGCAGAGCAAACAGGAAGGTAATGGTTAATTCCATCAGTGCAATCCAGCATCCACCATGGTTGAATGCAAGTACAGGAGTCTGTCTTGCTACACTTGGAATAGAGCTGTCCTGATGAAACATGTATGAAGATACAATCAGAATTGTGCAGAAACCTAAAACCTGGAATGCTCGTGCCAGAGCTGAAATCTGCTCTCTTTTTTCATTGTTTGTGTCTAATGTTGCAGATACAGACCATGCCGGAAGATCAATAACTGAGAATGTCAGATTCCATACAAACAGTAAAAGAGCTGATAGTGCATATATGCCAGTAGTAGGCTGAGCGTGCAGATTGAACATGGTTGCGGTAATTACTGAATTTACAATACCGCCTGCCACTACAAAGGTTCTGAATTTATTAAATTTGAATTTGGCTGCGCTGTAGTCTAACAGCATGCCCAGAAAAGGTTCTTTGACAATGTCAATTATCTTGAGCACAACAAACATTGCGGCCAAGAATACACCAGACAGTCCTATTACCTGATAAAGATATACAAAGTAATAAGACATTACGAAAACATACACGCCGTCTCTTGCAAAGCTTAAGAGGGCATATGGGATTCCCCATCTGAATGTGAGTTTGCTACCAGACATTAATCGATACTATCTATGAAATAAAAACCGCTCATATGATACAGCCTTTTACAAAAATTGTGACAGAATAAACATAAAAAAAATCCCACCATAAGGTGGGATCATAGGCATTTTTTACTGATTTTTATTCAACAGTAACTGATTTTGCTAGATTTCTTGGCTGGTCAACATCAGTACCATTGATTACAGCACAGTGATAGGCTAAAAGCTGTAATGGAATAGTAAAGAGGATTGGCTGCAGAATCTCAGGAGCTCTTGGCAGATCAATTCTGTTGGTCTGACTGTCCTGCTTGATTTCTGTATTCTTTGAGATAAAGATGTACAGCTTGGCACCTCTTGCTCTTACCTCTTCAACATTTGAGATAAGTTTATCCATTAGAGAGTTGTCTGGGGCAACCACTACTACAGGCATTTCTTTGTCGATAAGTGCGATAGGACCATGCTTAAGTTCACCTGCAGCGTAACCTTCAGCATGAATGTAGCTGATTTCCTTAAGCTTTAAAGCACCCTCAAGAGCAATAGGGAACATTACCCCGCGGCCAAGGAACAGACAGTGGTGTTTGCCAGAGAACTGCTCTGCTAGTTTTGAGATATCCTTGTCACAGTCTAGGAAACTCTGGGCAAGGCTTGGCAGCTGTTTGATATTCTCGATAATTTCACGATACTTCTTCTCGTCAACGCTACCTTTCTGTTTGCCGATAATAAGAGCCAGAATGAGCAGACTTAACAGCTGAGTGGTAAAGGCTTTAGTTGAGGCAACACCGATTTCAGCACCTGCTCTGGTGAAAAGTGTGTAATCTGATTCACGAACGAGAGATGAACCGTTTACGTTGCAGATACACAGAGACTTGTCGTATTTCTGCTCTTTAGCAAGTCTTAGTGAAGCTAAAGTATCAGCAGTTTCACCTGACTGAGATATAGTAATAAATAGGCTGTGGTCGCGAACTACAGCTGTGCGGTAGCGGTATTCAGAGGCGATTTCCACATTGGTTGCAATTCCTGTTAAAGCCTCAAACCAGTAGCGTCCGACGAGTCCTGCATGATAAGAGGTACCACAGGCTACAATCTGAATTGATTCGATATCTTTGAAAGAATCATTGTTAGCACCGACAATAGTTTCAATAGAAATTTCATCGCCGTTTAATCTGCCTACGAGAGTGTTCTGAAGAGAAGTTGGTTGCTCGTAGATTTCCTTCTGCATGAAGTGGCGGTATGGGCCCTTTGAAATGCTCTCGGCATCAAGGTCAGATTCAACTATATCTTTGGTAACCTCACTGCCATCTAGTTTGTAGATTTTTACAGAATCAGTCTTAAGTACAGCAACTTCATTCTCATCTAGGTAAATGAAACGTCTGGTTACTGGTAAAAGAGCTAAGGTATCTGATGCCACAAAGTTTTCATCGATACCAAGGCCTACGATTAAAGGAGAGCCTGAACGGGCTGAATACAGGGTATCAGGATCATTCTTATCAATAAGAGCAACACCGTATGAACCTTTTACTTCACCTAAGGCCTTTAAAAAAGCTTTGAATACGCTGCCACATTCTTCAAGATAAGAGTGGATTAGGCAGACTAAAACTTCAGTATCAGTCTGAGATTTGAAGGTATAGCCTTTATTGATTAAAACTTCTTTCAGTGTTGCAAAGTTCTCAATAATACCGTTGTGAACTAAGGCGAGATCTCCGCACAGGTGAGGATGAGCATTTACTTCTGATGGAACACCATGGGTTGCCCAGCGGGTATGAGCTATACCGATGTGACCTGGACAGCCTTTTTCTTTAACAGCCTCTTTAAGGTTTACTACCTTGCCGGTTGTCTTCAGACACTTTAATTCATTGTCGTTGATACAGCAGATACCTGCACTGTCGTATCCGCGGTATTCAAGACGTGATAATCCTTCAAGAAGGATTTTATTAACGTTTCTTTCGGCAACAGCGCCTACAATTCCACACATGTCATGATCCTATAAAAAAAGATATCCCTTAACTTATATCAGATCTGCATTTTTTACAAGTCCGTCAGATTCGGTGCAGATCTGAATTTTCTTGGTCCTTTTGTTATTTCTTTTTGCAAGGACGCTGATAATTGTCTTTAACAACTGTCTGTGCACGGGTTAATACAAGAGAGTTATCGTTCATTACAGTATGTTTGGTTACAGTTGATCCTGCTGCGATAGTAACTCCATTGTTTACCTTTACAGGGGCAACAAGCTGGGAATCAGAGCCGACAAATACATCATCTCCGATTTCAGTTTTGAATTTATTTGCTCCATCGTAATTGCAGGTAATTGTTCCGGCTCCTATGTTTACGTTTCTGCCAATCTCTGCATCACCTAAATATGAAAGATGTCCGGCCTTTGTTCCTGCACCTAAGTGTGCTTTTTTAACTTCAACAAAGTTACCTACATGTACTTCATCTTCAAGGACATTACCAGGACGCAATCTTGCAAATGGACCTATGGTAGCTTTAGCCTTGATTACAGAGTCTTCCATAACTGTGTAAGGAGAGAGAATAGTTCCGTCACCTATAGTACAGTTTTTGATTACACATCCTGCGCCAATTACAACATCGTTGCCGATTGTTACATCTCCCTCAAAGATACAGTTGATGTCGATAAATACATCTGAACCGCACTTTAAGTTACCTCTTAGATCAAATCTTTCAGGATCTGCTAATGTAACGCCTTCATCAAGAAGTCTATTTGCAGCAAGTTTCTGATAGAGTCTTTCCACAAATGCAAGCTGAGATTTTGAATTGATTCCTGAGAGAATATCAAAATCAGGTGCCACCAGAAGATCAACATCCTTGCCTTCTGATGCCAGAAGACCAGCCAGATCAGTTAAGTAGTATTCACCCTGGCTATTGTTGTTTTTAATCTTTGGCAGGTAATCATTAAGCACAGCAGCAGTTGTTGCGATGATACCAGTGTTAACCTCATTTATCTTCTGTTCATCAGGGCTTGCATCTTTCTGTTCAACAATTCTTTCTAAAAGCCCATCTTTGTTGCGTATGATGCGACCATAGCCAAATGGATTTGGTGCGATTGCAGAAAGTACACATAATGGAGCTTCATCTAAAAGAGCGCATAACTGTTCTAAAAGCGGAGCTGGGGTAAGAGGGGTGTCACCGTATAAAACAACTACATCAGAATCCTTTTCTACTTTATCCATGGCACAGGATACAGCATGAGCAGTTCCAAGTTGTTCCTTCTGCACACAGATATCAGTGATTCTCTTGATGTCTTCTGGGAGATTATCAATCATCTGTGAAACCATTTCAAATCCATGACCAAGGACAACATGGATAGCTTTAGGTGACAGTGCAAATGCTGTTTCAAGAACATGCTGCAGTAGTGGTTTGTTTGCTACTTTGTGCAGTACCTTTGGCAGTGCTGAGTGCATTCTCTTTCCTTTGCCTGCAGCAAGAACGATTACTTCTAATGTCATGTTTATACCTTGTTTTTTCTGTTTTTAATAAGTGAATAGATAATAATGCCAACTCCAAGGATTACAAAAGGAATTGACAGTAACTGTCCTACCTTAATGAATGATTCATAATCAGCCTGCTCGACCTTGAAAGGTTCAACAAGGATTCGTGCGGTAAAGGCTAGGGTAAAGAACAATCCGAATACAAATCCTTCTGGGCGCTTTTTGGAAAATTTATACACAAGCAGCAGTACTATAAAAATCAGAAGGTAGGCAGATGCCTCATAAAGCTGAGCAGGATGTCTTGGGAAGGTTTCACCTAGTCTTAAGAAAACAACACCAAAATCTGAATTGGTTGGATTTCCGACAATCTCTGAATTAAAGAAGTTTCCAAGACGGATCATTGAACAGACAAGGGCTGTTGGTACACTGAGCATATCAGCTAGTTCCAAAAATCTGTATTTGCATTTTCTAAGGAACAGCAGTGTAGCTATAATAACGCCCAGGCAGCCACCATGGCTTGCAAGACCTCCTTCCCAGACTTCTAGGATCTTTACAGGATTTGCAAGGTAGTAGTCAGGTTCATAAATTAAACAGTGTGCAAGTCTTGCACCTATGATGGTTCCAATAAAAATATAGAACAGCAGGCGATCAAGATCTTCGGTTTTATACCCTTTCTTTCTGAAGAAAAGCTGCATTATAAAGTAGCCGATAATAAAACCAGAAGAGAATAAAAGGCCATACCACCTTATGGATACTGGTCCGAGCGTAAATGCAATTGGATCAAGATTTGAAATAAACATAACAGCCTGTATTTGTTAAAATAGTACGGCTATTTTATCAAGAATTAGCATGTAAGATAAAATTATTGTTTGCCAAATATGTTCAAAACTCAGTTTTAACTAATGGCTTGATAAAAGGCCCTGAACCTAGGAATTTTGATGCCGGAATGCGGTTGCTTTGCAGGCATAATGAATTTTTCAAGTAAAAGGTATGTGTTTGAATTCCCTTTTTAGGAATTGTCAGACAGCCTTAATAATTAACTATATTTGCTGTGGATTAACTATGATTGATATTCAATTATCCCAGACTGTGTTCTCGTGGACCGGCATTACTGTTACAGGATTATCCATTCTGTGCATCCTGAGTATCAGAAGGATCCGTTTTGGAATTCTGATGCTTCTGCTCTCAAATCTTTTTTACTGGACTGCCATCATCTTTCCTAAAAAAGCAGTAGGAATTATTGAAGCTCTCGGCGTTCAGATTGGTTCTAAAGACAATTCTCAAATGTACTTCGGCATTGCAACTGGTCTTGGAATTTTTGTGTTTTTTTACATTCTACGATCTGTTTTCTTTAGACTCTTTCCTCCAAAAAAGAAATTACTTACTGAAAAAGAGGATGAAAAAACTAAAAAAGAGAATACAGAAACAGACCTTATTGAAAAAGCAAAGCAGAATAAGGAGACTGAACGCATTGAGCCTGGTTTTGGTGAAGTAAAGTCCGTGTTTGCTGATCCTGCCATGTTTCAGAATGTACAGAAGGAAAGTCAGGTTAAATGAGGATTATCGTCTCCTCAATTGATGAGGCATATGCTTATCATTCAGAATTAGAGCCAGTGTGGGCCTCCTTAGTTGAAAACTGCTCTGAAAACAGACGGAAAACCTTTCTTGCTGGCAGAGTGTTACTGCAACGCTGCCTGAGCCGCTATTATGGCTGCAAGATCCTCCCGATGATGAAAACAGGCCCTCACGGCAAGCCATTTTTCATAGAAAGCCGTTATCCTTTTTTTAATATCAGTCATTCTGCAGGTGCAATTATTCTTGCAGTGTCTGATTTTGAAAATGGTGTTGATGTTGAATACATCAAAGAGAGAAAGAATCTTGAGGGTCTTATGGAAAGAGTTTTAGGTCCTAAAGAAAAAGTTTTTTTCAGTACTCTTTCAAAAGAGAATCAGCTTTCTTTATTTACAGAACTCTGGACTGTTCGTGAAGCTCTGGTGAAAACTTCTGGTCGCGGTCTTATTGATGAGAGTCTTATCGAAATTGATCCTGAATCAAAAGAACTATATTACTACCTGCTTCCAGAAAAACTGGTAGTTGAAACTGTAAGAATGGATGACCTCATGAAATCTCATCGTGACGCCTACCTGTCGTATGTAAGGACAGATCATGCTCAGATAAGTTTTGAACTATTTGAAAACAGTGAGTTTACAGTGATTGAAAATATAAAGACTATAAGCAGATTCAACTGTATCAATAGGAAATTTTGATACTGTCCTGACCTAAAAGATCTCTTAAACCTTCAATAAGATCGTCTGTTGGTACAAAACGGTAGCGATCATCTCGGATAGTCAAAAGCTCATTGTCGACAATAAGGCTGACTTTGCAGCCTTTGATTACGGTATCCTCTTCCTGCTCTCTCAAGGCCTTATTCACCTCAGATACTTCAACGCGGTTTCGCATGAGAATTTCATCAATTTTCTGAATATTTTCTTCTAAAAGTTTACTGGTGAAGTTTAAGGTGATCTTTCTTGCCCTATATAGTCTCAAGTTTTCAAGAGTATGAAGTTCCTTTACTCTAAGGCGCATTCCTCCATCAGACATGATTAGATGACCTGTTACTACAAGAATAAGAGGGGCGGGAACGTCGTTTGCAGTACCTTTCTTCTTGGATTCTGCAACCATCTTTAGAATACCGTCAAATTTTGCGGCATTCTGTCCAAAGAGCAGGAATTCAAAGGTTGCGTAGCTGTCATCTAGGGATATGGAGAAAAACTTTGCATTATCCTTGCTCGAGATTTTGGAATCTGCCTTGATTACAACACCGCAGATTGTTACAAGATTAGGATGCTCTATAGTTCCTGGGATCATGTTCTTTAAGGTGGTATCACCGCAGTACTGAATAAGCTCTGCCTTGTAGCCGTCAATCGGATGGCCTGATAGATAAAGACCTAAGATCTGCTTTTCATTAAAGAGTCTGACTTTATCGGACCATTTTCTGACATTGGCGTAGGCTGGTTTGACGTTCTGATCCTCGAGGGCTGCAAAGAGGTCAAACTGTCCAGTTGCTAGGTTTTCACTCTTTTGATTGGCGTATTTTAAGGCAGTTGGAATTGATGCCATCATTTTGGCTCTGTCGGGGCCTATGCTGTCTAAGGCTCCACTCTTTACGAGAGCTTCTAAAGTTCCTCTTGATAAGAATTCTGTACCTACTCTGAAAACGAAATCAAAGAAATCAGTATATTTGCCGTTTTTCTCTCTCTCTTCAACGATATGGTCAACTAATTTCTCACCTATTCCTTTGATCGCAGAGAATCCGTATACGACATTACCTTCAGTATCAACACCAAAGAAGTACTTGCCTTTATTTACGTCAGGTGCGTTAACTGCCACTCCAAGACGGTGGCATTCACCAATATAGGCAATGAGTTTTTCTGTTTTCATGCAGTCAGCAGTCATCATGGCTGCAAGGAACTGGGCTGGGTAGTGAACTTTTAGGTAGAGGGTCCACCAAGCAACAAGAGCATAGGCTGCGGAATGGGACTTGTTAAAACCATAGGCCGCGAACATTTCCACCTGATCAAAGATCTTCATCATGATCTCGGTGTCTTTGCCTTTCTTTTCACAACCTCTCTTGAATACATCTCGCTGTGCTGCCATTTCTGCAGGGATCTTCTTACCCATAGCTCGACGCAGAATATCCGCACCACCTAAAGAGTATCCTGCAAGTACCTGAGCAATCTGCATAACCTGCTCTTGGTACACAATAACTCCATATGTCGGATCAAGAATTGATTTCAAATCAAGATCCTGCGCATCAGGAAGCGGGTAACTGATTTCCTCTCGTCCATGCTTTCTGTCAACGAAATGATCCACCATGCCACTGTTTAAAGGGCCAGGTCTGTACAGCGCCACAAGAGCAACGAGATCTTCAAAGCGGTCAGGTTTGAGGTTGCCTATAAGTTTTCTCATACCTGTAGATTCAAGCTGGAAAACTGCTGTAGTTTCTGTTTCTTGGATCATTTTGTATGAGGCATCATCCTCATATGGGATTGCAGCAATGTTGATTGGCGGTTTGCCCTCTCTTGCGAGCATCTCATCAATCATTTCTTTTGCATCATCAATGATGGTAAGAGTTGTTAGACCTAAGAAGTCAAACTTGACTAATCCTGCGTGTTCAACGTCCTTTTTGTCATACTGAGTGATAGGTTTACCGTCAGAATCAAGCATCATTGGCGCAAATTCAGCAATTCTCGTAGGGGAAATCACAACGCCTGCTGCATGTTTACCGATACTTCTTATCACACCCTCAAGTCTTATTGATACGTCGATAAGCTCAATGGTTTCTTTGTCGTCATTGGCTTTTGCAAGATTATAGAACGCTAAAAATTCTGGGGCATCTGATTCAACTGCCTCGCCCTTTTTACCTATGCCTAAACATGCATTGAAAGTAATGCCAGGAGTTTCTGGAATAAAGCCTGCAACTCTTCTGACCTGTCCTAATGGAACGCCAATTGCTCTGCCCACACCCTGAATAGCGGCCTTCGGTGCCAGTGTACCAAAGGCTGCAATCTGAGATACTGCATCTCTACCATAATGGTCCACAACGTGTTCTAAGGTCAGGTAACGTTTTCTCTGACAGAAATCAACGTCAAAGTCTGGCATGGACACACGTTCTGGGTTTAAGAATCGCTCAAAAAGCAGATCAAAACGCAGTGGGTCAAAATCAGTAATGGTTAAAGCGTATGCTACAAGTGAACCACCACCAGAACCTCGACCAGGCCCTACTGGTACACCATGAGCCTTGGACCACTGAATAAATTCCATCACGATAAGGAAGTATCCAGGAAAGTCCATGTTGATAATCACATTAAGTTCGGTTTCAAGACGCTCTTCATAAATCGGGCGTTTTTCTTCACGAACCTTCGGATCTGGATAGAGGAACTCTAGCCTCTTCTCTAAACCTTCATAAGACTTCTGCCTTAAACAGTCAGCTGTTGATAAATCACCTGTGTCATAGCGGGGTAGTCTTGGTTTATCTAGTTCTATTTCCACATTGCAGCGCTGAGCAATTATTCTGCTGTTCTCCAGCGCCTCTGGAAGATCAGAAAACAGCTCCTGCATTTCTTCAGGACTTCTTAGGTATTGCTCAGGTGAGTAGGTTCTTGCGTTTTCACGGTTACCTTTTTGAACTGCCTGCTGAATGGATACTCGTATATCATGGACATAGTAATCAGTAAGACCATCTTTTGGTACTTCATCAGGTCCTAGCATAAAACGTGTATCGTTAGTTGCAACAGGTGCTATGCCGTGTTCAAGACACAGATCCAAAGCAGCATTTTCAAAAAGAGTTTCACCCTCACGGCCAGTTCTTGTGATTTCAAAGCAGAACCTGTCGCCATAGTATTTTTTGTAAAGATCTAATCTCTCATTGAGCTTTTTTTTCTCGTCTTTTGCAATGAAGTCAGCCAAATCGCCCCTAAATCCGTTCAGGAGAATAATGCCCTCAGAATATTTCCATAAATCATCCACATCAGCGCAGACATCTTTAATGTCAGGACTTCCTGTATGCAGCCATGCGTCAGATAGAATATCGTAGAGATTCTGTCGCCCTGTATTGTTCATTGCCAAAAGAGTTACAGAAAAGATGTGAGGTTTCTCGCCTGGTTTTGCATATTCTCTAACCTGAAGATCAGCACCCATGATAGCTTTGATACCGGCACCTACGCAGGCATTGTAGAAGCGTACGTATCCTGCCATGTTATTGAAATCAGTAACTGCAATTGCAGGAATATGCAGTTTAGCTGCTCTTTTAACAATGGCGCCGACATTCTGTAAACCATCATTGATGGAATAACAGGAGCGTACATGCAGTGGAATATAGGCTAGATTATTTTCTGACATAAAAACTCTTATATAAAAACTTCCTAGATTCTACCATTTAAGAGTTAAGGTGTTAATTATGCTCAAAAACTCTTGTTGAGCACTTCATTGTTTTTTTACTAGGATCAGTTTCTCCCTGAATAATAGTCGAACCAAAACGGCACATTGCATCTATTATTTCAAAACATTGTAATCCTCTGTCCGTAAGGCTGTATTCTGTTTTGGGAGGGATCACAGGATAGATTTTTTTGTTTATTATTCCGTCTGCTTCAAGCTCCTTTAACTGCTGTGCGAGCATTTTGTCAGTGATTTTTGAAAATTTCCTGCGGATTTCAGAGTATCTTAAGGTTCCTTCTCTTAAATGATAGACAATGATGGCTTTGTACTTGCCTCCTATAACATCGAGAGTCGCCTCTACAGGACAGGTGTATTTACGGTTACAGGAACTTGCCATGATAAACCTCAATAAATTTATACTTTCTAAAAACAGAGTATATTACATGAAAGTGTATTCTTATATAAAGTATGGCTTAACACTATAGCGTGTTTATTTTTCTTGATAATTTTGAATCTGTCAGAGGTATGGTTCTGGACTATACTTTCATGGAGATATGCGCAGATCTGCTCTCTTAGATCTTGTTTCAATGAATTTTCTTATAGATATTTTTACTGATGAATGTTGTAGTTGCAATTGATTCTTTTAAAGGAAGCGTAAGTTCTCTTGAGGCAGGATATGCAGCAAGGAACGGAATTTTACAAGCATGTCCAGATGCAAAGGTTAAAGTTCTCCCTCTTGCTGATGGTGGTGAAGGTACCTGTATGGCTCTATATGAGGGGTTAGGTGGCTGCATGCGTAAAGTAGTGGTTCAAAATCCAGTAAATGAGCCTATTGAAGCAGAATATCTGATTTTAAATGATGGTAAAACCGCAGTAATAGAAATGGCAAAGGCGTCAGGTCTTGTTCTTATTCCCAAAGAAAAACAGAATCCTCTGTACACCACAACTTTTGGAGTTGGTCAGTTAATCAAGGATGCCATAAAAATAGGCTGCAGGAAGTTTATCGTAGGTATTGGCGGAAGTGCTACCAATGATGGTGGCATCGGTATGCTTGAGGCGCTAGGCTACAGATTTAAAGATCGGAATGGAGAGCTGATAAGACATGGAGCCGTAGGTATAGATGATCTGTTTTCTATAGATTCTTCCATGCGTATCAAAGAGCTTAATGACTGTGAATTCATGGTTGCCTGTGATGTGAGCAATCCTCTTTTAGGAGAAAACGGCGCGTCATTTGTCTATGGTCCGCAGAAAGGTGCAAACGAAGATGAAGTAAAGAAACTTGATCTGCTTTTAAAGAAATATGCTGAACTTACCTACGCTTTTACAGGTAAAGATCTTAAGGATACTCCAGGCGCAGGCGCTGCAGGAGGGCTTGGATTTGCTTTTATTTCTTATCTTAAGGCAAAACTTGAGTCAGGAATAAAGATTGTAATGGATGCTATTAAGCTTGAAGATTATGTGAAATCATCTGATTTTGTAATTACTGGCGAAGGTCGTCTTGATAGCCAGAGTGCCTGTGGAAAGGCTCCTGTAGGAGTTGCATTTTTTGGTAAAAAGTACGGCAAAAAGGTTATTGCTCTTTGTGGCTGCACATCAGATGATGCAGTTATGTGCAATAGTCTTGGCATTGATGCTTTTTTCCCAGCAATACATGAAATTACGACTCTTGAAGAGGCATTAGACAGGGACACGGCTTTAAAGAATATCGAAATGACGGCACTGCAGGTATTCAGGCTTATTTCAAGACTGCAGTAAAAAAATAACGGGGGCTTAAAGCCCCCGTTATCATGTGAAACAAAGATTATTTCATCTTCTTGAATGCGTTGATGAGACCATTTGTTGAGCTGTCATGAGATGTAATAACCTCATCATTTTCAAGCTCAGGAATGATCTTCTTGGCCAGCTGCTTACCAAGCTCTACACCGAACTGATCAAATGAATAAATGTTCCAGATTGAACCCTGAACAAAGATCTTGTGCTCATACATGGCAACAAGCATACCTAATGTTCTTGGGGTGATCTTTTTAACCAGAATTGAGTTGGTAGGACGGTTGCCCTCAAAGATCTTGAATGGAACGATATCCTTGTAATCACTCTCGCTCTTGCCTGCTGCTTCAAACTCAGCAACAACCTGTTCACGGGTCTTACCGAATGCTAAAGCTTCTGTCTGAGCAAAGAAATTGGAAATCAGTTTGGTGTGGTGATCGCCAATTGGGTTGTGGCTGATTGCAGGAACAATGAAGTCACAAGGTATAACCTTGGTGCCCTGATGAATCAGCTGATAGAAAGCATGCTGACCGTTGGTTCCTGGCTCACCCCAGATGATAGGGCCGGTCTGATAGGTAACCTTGTTGCCATTTCTGTCAACATACTTACCGTTAGATTCCATGTTACCCTGCTGGAAGTATGCTGGGAAACGGCTCATGTACTGATCATATGGAAGAATGGCTTCAGTTTCGTAACCGTAGAAGTTGTTGTACCAAAGACCGATAAGAGCTAACAGAACAGACAGATTCTTCTCAAATGGAGCGGTTCTGAAATACTCATCATACTCAAAGCCACCCTTTAAGAACTCTTCAAAGTTCTCATAACCGCAGGCAAGTGCAATTGACAGACCAATTGCTGACCATGATGAATAACGGCCACCTACCCAATCCCAGAACTCAAACATGTTTTCTGGGTCAATACCGAACTCAGTACAGCCTTTCTCATTAGTAGAAAGAGCAACGAAGTGCTTGGCGATGAATTTCTCGTCTTTTGCCTTCTTTAAGAACCAGTCTCTTGCTGAGTGAGCATTGGTCATGGTTTCCTGAGTGGTGAAGGTCTTTGATGCGATTAAGAACAGAGTGGTTTCTGGGTTGCAGACCTTAAGGGTTTCTGCAATGTGTGTAGCATCAACGTTTGAAACGAAATGTACATTAAGTCTTGAATGATAAGGGGTTAAAGCCTGAGAAATCATTACAGGACCTAAGTCTGAACCACCGATACCGATATTTACGATATCAGTGATTTCTTTTCCGGTGTAGCCTTTCCACTCACCAGAAATAACCTTCTTTGAGAAGGACTTCATTTTATCTAATACAGCGCGAACACCAGGCATTACATCTTTGCCGTCAACAAAAATCTGACGATCAGAGAAGTTTCTTAATGCTGTGTGCAGTACGGCACGGCCTTCAGTACGGTTGATTACTTCACCGTCAAACATGGCCTTGATGTTTTCATCAAGCTTGGTTTCTTTTGCAAGCTCGATTAACAGTGATACAGTTTCGCTGTCAATAATGTTTTTTGACAGATCAGCTAAGATATCGCCACCAGCAATGCTCAGGGAAAAATTCTCAAAACGGCTGCCATCTTTTGCAAACAGCTCTTTGATGGTGCGGTTTTTAGTTCTCTCAAAATGGTTCTTTAATTTGTCCCAGGCTTGAGTCTTGGTTGGGTCGATAGAGTTAAACATCAGGTTTTCTCCTAAAGGTGTCTATTATTCTGGTTTATAAACCAGCTGGTTTTAGTTGCATAAAACGTTTACAACTAAAAAACTAGGTCAATAATACTCCTTTTTTGGCTTCGATCCTTAAACAAAATTCACCTGAGAATTACATCAAAGCAAACAAGATGTGGTTTTGCTAGTTTTCAGTGCGGCGTCTTGTAAGATCTGGGGTGAAACTTGGTGCAAGTCTCTTGGCAAGGTCACGTACTACCTTGATGTTCTTTTCCTTGGCTCTGTTTTTGAGGTTGCACAGAGCGACTCTAAAATTGGACCATGGAAGTTCCTTGACTACGGTTACATCATTCTTAAAAGGAGAGATCTCATATACAAGGCGTGGTACTACTGATACACCAAAGCCTAATGCTGTCAGAGATACAATTGCCTCGTGACCTGAGATTTCAGAATAGATCTTTGGACTTACCTCAAGAGATGAGAAGTATTTTTCAACCTCATGGCGCAACTGACCTTTTTCTGGCATTACAAAAGGCACAGAACTTAAGTCAAAACTTCCAAAATCCATGTTGGCATTGAAACGCGGTTTTTTAGGAGCGATCAAAATAAGAGGGAAGGTGACAAGATCAACATACTGAATGTTGTCTGGGATTTCTGATGGCAG
The DNA here is from genome assembly GCA_051885305.1 of Succinivibrio sp. Classification (GTDB taxonomy): domain Bacteria; phylum Pseudomonadota; class Gammaproteobacteria; order Enterobacterales; family Succinivibrionaceae; genus Succinivibrio. The sequence goes on from JBJEWY010000086.1 coordinate 19,571, forward strand.
AGCACTTATGACAAGATCTGTCTGTGGATCGTCAAGTTTGTGCAAAGCCTCTGCTGCGTCACCTGTTTCAAGTTTTACTTCAAGATTTGGTGCTGTGAGGTGAAGTTCATTTAAAAGTCTTGGAACAAAAAGATATGATGCAGTTACAGAGCAGAAGATCTTTACAATACCATTTACAGTATTGTTGCCTGTGTCTAAGGCACTTTCCAGTTTTGAATACTCGTTTAGGGTGTTTCTTGCAAACTCTTCAAATTTGCGTCCAGATTCAGTGATAAAAATACCTTTTTTATCTCTAATGCAAAGTTTGGTATTAAGCTCCCTTTCTAGCTTGTTGAGGGTGCGGCTTAATGTTGAAGGACTCACATTGCACAGAGTTGCAGTTCTAGTCAGGTTTGCTGTTTCACACAGCCTTAAAAAGGCAGCTGCATCTTTTAAATCTATCACGGTAACTTTTCCTAAAATCATGTGTCATATTGCATTTTTTGCAATATAAAAATAATTATATGCCATTTTTTAAAATTGTGCTATCATTGCTACACTTACCTGAAAGGTAAAATCCGTTTCCATTTAATTTGTTTTTCATTGAAGGTTAAAAAAATGGCCAATTTCAATTATTTCAATACATTGAATTTGCGCGAGAAGTTAGCTCAGCTTGGTTGCTGTGAGTTAATGGACCGCAGTGAGTTTGCTGACGGCTGCAACTTCTTAAAAGGCAAGAAGATTGTAATCATCGGTTGCGGTGCTCAGGGTTTAAACCAGGGCCTCAACCTGAGAGATTCAGGTCTTGATGTAAGCTATGCTCTTCGTCAGGCTGCTATTGATGAGAAGCGTGCTTCTTTCAAGAGAGCAACTGAGAATGGTTTCAAGGTTGGCACCTACGAGCAGTTAATTCCTACAGCTGATCTTGTTATCAACTTAACTCCAGATAAGCAGCACGAAGCTGTTGTAAATGCTGTTCAGCCTTTAATGAAGTCAGGTGCCTGCTTAGGTTATTCACACGGCTTCAACATGATTGAGCTTGGTATGCAGGTTCGCAAAGACATTACCGTTGTAATGGTCGCTCCTAAGTCACCTGGTACTGAGGTTCGTGAAGAGTACAAGCGCGGCTTCGGTGTTCCAACTCTTATCGCTGTTCACCCTGAAAATGATGCTAACGGCGAAGGCTGGGATTATGCAAAGGCCTGGGCTGCTGGTACCGGTGGTCACAGAGCTGGCTGTCTGCGTTCTTCATTCGTTGCTGAGGTTAAGTCTGACCTTATGGGCGAGCAGACCATCTTATGTGGTGTTCTTCAGGCTGCTACCGTTCTCTGCTACGACCATGCTGTAGCTTTAGGCGCTGACAAGGCATATGCTTGCAAGCTCCTGCAGTACGGCTGGGAAACCATCTGCGAGGCATTAAAGCAGGGTGGTATCACCAACATGATGGATCGTCTGTCAAATCCTGCCAAGATTAAGGCTTTCTACTTAGCAGAAGAATTAAAGACCCTCATGAAGGATCTTTACTTAAAGCACATGGATGACATCGAGTCAGGTGAGTTCTCACGTGTAATGATGGAAGACTGGGCTTCAGGTGACAAGAACCTTCTGACCTGGAGAGAGAATTTCTCAAAGTGTGCATTTGAAAATGCTCCAGCATGTGACACCAAGATCACTGAGCAGGAATACTTTGACAAGGGCACCTTATTAGTAGCTTTTGCTAAGGCTGGTATTGAGCTTGCATTCGAAACCATGACCAAGTCAGGTATTTATGCTGAGTCAGCTTACTACGAGTCACTTCATGAGTTACCACTGATTGCAAATACCATTGCTCGTCGTCGTTTATACGAGATGAACGTTGTTATTTCTGATACTGCAGAATACGGTAACTACCTGTTTGCCAATGCTGCAATTCCTTTATTAAAGGACTTCATGGCTAAGCAGAAGCTTGACGTATTCGGTGAGGGCTTAAAGGGTGATAACTGCGTTGATAACGTTGAACTCATCAAGGTTAATGATGCAATCCGCAATCATCCAATCGAGATTGTTGGCCGCAAGCTCCGCGCTTACATGTCAGATATGAAGGAAGTTACTGTAGGTAACAACTAATTCTTATTAGTTAATCCTTTAAATTAAACCTTGGTTAGTACTGTGTATTAACCAAGGTTTTGTTATTTAGGAGCGCTATCTGACAACGTCATTTAGCATTTCAAGAACCTTATCAATATCTTTCATGTTCTGCTCTCTTGAGTTTTCTACCTTTTTTCCAAGAGGATAGTAGTCAATATCTTCTAATGGCAGTTCCTTTAGGAATCTGCTTGGTTGAATTGCAGAAGGAACACCGCCTCTTGGTGATGTTTCTCTTGAAAGTAAAATTGTGAGTTCTTGCTGAGCGCGGGTAATACCAACGTAGGCTAGGCGTCTTTCTTCATCAATGCTTCCCTCTGTTCCGTTTTCTTCATTTGGCTGAGAGTTTTTATGTGGAAGCGTACCTTCTTCAAAACCTACAAGATAGACATAAGGGAACTCTAGTCCTTTAGATGCATGAAGAGTAAGCAGCTGTACAGCATCATTTTCTCCACTGTCGCCTTTTCTATCCATCATCTCTCTTAGTCCAAGTTTATCTACGGCCTCAAGGAAGGTCATAGCAGTACCGCTTTTCTCACCTAAGATAAAATCTTTAATCCAGGTCATAAGAGTGCTTACATTCCTTGCTTTGATGTCTGCTACAGCCTTGCTGTCGGTGTTGGCTTTGATGTATGCCTCATAGCCGATTAGCTCTGAGAGTTCATCTGCAAGTTTGAGATCTTCGTCATTTAGAATGTACTGTCGAAGTTTGGTTAGAAGTAGCACAAAATCTGTTACTGCTTTCTTCTGCTTATCTTTTAATTTGTCTGTATATGCTGGATTAAGAGCTATTTCATACAGTGATTTACCAAGTGCCTTGCTGCTTGAAAACAGAGTATTTATGGTTTCATGCCCAATTCCACGTCTTGGTATGTTGATAACTCTTAAAAGAGCGTTATCATCGTAGGGGTTGCAGATTACTCTGCACCAGCTGAGCATATCTTTGATTTCAACCTGCTCAAAGAAGCTTGTGCCTCCGTTGATGTAACAGGGGATTCTCGCCTCATGCAGAGACTTTTCAATTGCTCTTGATTGGGAATTTGAACGGTATAACACAGCATACTCATGCCATTTCTTACCTGTACGGAACTGATGCCCAAGAATAAGTTCAGCAACTCTGTCTGCCTCATCTGATTCGGTTCTAAGTTCCATGATCCTGACTTTTGTGCCAATGCTTGATTTGGTATAGAGCGTCTTATTAAAGATATGCTCGTTGTGCGAGATAAGTTTATTGGCGCAGTTTAGAATATGTTGTGTGGAGCGGTAGTTCTGCTCAAGTTTGATAACTCTGAGATCAGGAAAGTCCTCGCTTAGAATTTTGATGTTTTCAGGCTTTGCTCCTCGCCAGGCATAGATAGACTGATCGTCATCACCTACTACAGTAAATCTGCGGTTTTCGCCTGTAAGGTATTTTAAAAGCTGGTACTGTGTTTCGTTAGTATCCTGATACTCATCTACCAGAATATATTTAAAACGTCGGTTCCACTTTCGTCTTACATCGTCATTGTCTCTGAGCATCAGGGTGGTCTTGAAGATCAGATCTTCAAAATCAGCTGCATTACAGGCCTTAAGATATGACTGATAGTCAGAATAGATCTGAGCTCTTACAGTTGGGACTGACAGATCTTCTGGTTTTTTAAGGTTTGTTTTCCAGTTTGATATTTCAGCGGCAATTTCAGATATGACAGTTTTTTCTGAATTATCTATAAGGATCTGACTGTAGTTTTCCCTGACCAGATCTCTTATGACTTTGGTGCTGTCATATTCATCAAACAGGGTGAAATTCCTTGAAAGGCCAGCCGCTGCAAAATCCTCTTTTAAAAGTGTCAGTCCAAGAGAATGGAATGTTGTAATTGTAATCTGCGAAGCGACTTCCGTACCAACAATCGCCTTTACTCTGTCTCTCATTTCACATGCAGCCTTGTTGGTAAAAGTAACTGCAAGAATACTGGATGGAAGGTAGTTGTGATCGTTGATTAGGGAAACAATCTTTGTGGTGATTACTCTAGTTTTCCCCGATCCGGCTCCTGCTAGAACTAGACAGGGACCGGATACGTAATCAACGGCGTTCTGCTGCGCATCATTAAGTGCCATGTCAGATTCCGTTGGAAACTATAAATTCACAAGGAACACCATTGCTGTCTAATGTCTCGCAATTATAGTCACCGTTGCTGTTTAGACAAAGACTGATGTTCTGCAGGGAATATGATTCAGCAAGTTCTGTATCAGATGCTTTGCATAAGGCAAGCACGGTTACATTGAGGCTGTTTTCCTGCCCTGAGAGCTGTTTCAAGCAGATTTCCACTGACTTCTTATCAAAAGGACAGAGATCAAGAATAAGAGAAAAGTTTGAAATTCCTCTTAAGATCAGAGAGTCTATGCCTTCTTTGAGGTTCTTGAAAATATTGTTCTCATCAAGGACTAAAAGTCGGATCTGCTCAATGTTGATGCTTTTGTATCCTATTTCGTTGCCAGAGCTTATGATGTTTGAGAAATAGCGACACTGACTGCTTGAGCTAGCATACAGAATTGAGTTTGAACTTAAAGCAACAATCTCTTTCCCGAAACGGCGAAGAACCTGAGGAGAGCCTGATACGCTGTACAGGCATTTAGATAGAGTTCCAAGGTTCATATCCATGTCGCCAGAAATATATTTCAGTGGAGTAGTCTCTGGGTTTACTGTGTCAAAGTGGAACTCAAGAATACTGTTTAAATTATTAAGTCTACTTTTTAGAATTTCAGGTGCTGTATATAAGGCTTCGTTTATATCCTTGTAAGGGTGAGCAAGATTAACTATCTTGAACTGATAGTGAAGATCATATAAAGCACTAGCAATTTTATTAGTGGCCTCACTTCCTGCTGGGTCATTATCAAGACATATGTAGAAAAAGTGTTCCTGACCACAATTTTTAATCAGCTCAATTAAAGGTCTGACATTTCCAGCTCCACCAAGGCCTAATGCTCTGTGCCCCAATGTCTCAAGGCTTAAAGCATCAAATTCACCTTCGGCGATAAAAATATCACCCTTCATCTCTAATACTTCGTGATTAAAGATATCAATTGAGCCTTTCTTCTTGTAACGCTCATTGCTGTTATTTGCGTTCAAGTCAGTATTTCTGATACAGAAACCATGTGTGCCGTATGGAATAACAGCTGCTTTCCAGATTTTCTGAACACCTGTTATTTTATCTAGTTCTGCTTCATAACTCTCGTCATAACCGAGCTTAAACCGACGGATAACGCTTTCTGACAGACCTCTGTTTTTAAAATAATCAGTCAGTGAGACTGCCTGAGCACACTTTTCAATGTATTCTGTATAGTCATAGATGGTATCAGTATTCTGAACCTGAAATGGAGAACTGAACTGATCTCCAAATTTTCTTTGAACCTGATTTGCATCCCGTGTCCCAGAATTGAGGCTCTGTCCAAACTGTGGCAGAGAAGCTCCGGCACTTGCCGTTCCAAAGGCAGACTGACCGCTAATATTAGATACAATAGTATTGTTGCTTGCAGCCCCTTGTGCATGAGGGAAAGGTCTTAATCTTGCTTCATCAAATGGGGAGATTTCATTAAATGAAGCAGATTTCTCAAAACCAGCCCTTGGCATCTCAATATTTTCAGATGGAGCATCTGCAAAGCCGAACTGAGGCCTTATTCCTTCGTTGTCGTCATGTGCTATTTCAAACAAAGGCTGGAACCCCGTTTCTTCCTTTGGAGTTGTTTCAGATTCTTGTTTTTTTAAAATTTCAATAAAGCCGATTGGAACTTTTCCAATGTACAATTCATGAGCCTTGATGAACTGATGGGCAAAGCTTGTCAGATTATAATCAAGACCTATAAGGTCAAAAATATTGTAGTCAGCATTGCAGTTGAAGCACTTTACTGTATAGTCTCTAGGATCATACTTCATGCATGGAATTTTAGAGGAGTCTCTTGGATTAAGGCATTTGAAACTTGATTCAATGTTAATCCCTTTTGCTCTCAGGTAATCCGGTAACTTTTTTAGCAGGTTTTCTTTCTTCTGGTTAAATTCTTCTTCAAACATAGCTGCCTCTGGTTACTTCTGAATTATTTGATTTACCATCCAAGAGGAAATAAGCAGTCCTGCTGAGGCTGTTACACTCATAGAGGCACCAAATGCAGGGAGATCTCCGCTAAGATATTCTTCTTTTGAAGAGTATATAGGCTTTTCGTCAGAAAATGTGCATGTGATTTTCAACTTTTTACTGTTAGATGAAAAACCGTATTCTTTTCGTAATTTGCTTCTCAGTTTTGAAATAAGAGCATCTCCATTTGCCTGAGCAAGATCAGCTATCTTAAGATGACTTGGATCGATTCTTCCCCCAGCACCACCTGCGACAATGAATGTTGACTCGTGGTGGTAGAGGTAATTTGCAATATAAGCTTTGGCTTCAATATCATCAATACATTCACAGACGTATTTATCTTTACCTGAGAGGGTACTGTCTATATTTTCTGGTGTGAGTTTTGTACTTAGCACCTCAATTTTGATTAAAGGATTTATTTCCTTCAATCTGTCAGCAAGAACCTGAGCTTTAAGCTTACCAGGAGTGAGAGATGTTGTATGTAACTGTCTGTTTAAGTTAGTAATTTCAATTACATCATTATCAATCAGGGTTAAGGAACCTATACCTGTACGGCACAGTGCTTCAGTACACCATGAACCAATTCCTCCGACACCTATAACAGTAACATGACTGTTTTGCAGTTTTTCAAAGCCTGAAGTCCCATATAAAGCTCTAATTCCACGAAAAGCAAGCTTGGTGTCGAATGTCATATGTTTTTCCTTGTGATATTGAGGGTATTACTATCTAGCATTCCCGTTTTCATTTTAACCTAATGATTGAAGTTGATAAACAAGACAAAAGGTAAAACACAGGATATCTAAAGTAGCAACTGTCCATGATGTTTGATTTTGATGTCTTATAGACAGAAGTTATTGATGCAATCTATCTTTTTTTGTTGCAGTAATAAAATATTTTGTTATAATGTGCGCCGTACCTTATGTGATTCACACGATGATCCCGTAGCTCAGCTGGATAGAGTATCGGTTTCCGAAGCCGGTGGTCATGAGTTCGAATCTCATCGGGATCAAAATCCTAAAAGCGAAAGTGGCGAAATTGGTAGACGCGCAAGCTTCAGGTGTTTGTACCGCAAGGCGTGAGGGTTCGAGTCCCTCCTTTCGCACCAATCATCAAAAAATCTCTTCTTAAAATCTATTTTATTCTCTAATATAAAGTTTAATTAACCTTTTGAAATATAAGCTTTTGTCTTCTGATTTTTCAATTAATCATATTTTAGTATTTTTCTGTATAAAAAAGCATATCTATATGAAGATCACCTAAAAGGTGATCCTAAAAAAGGTGATCTTAATAAGATTGAAAAAAAAAGAGAAAAGTGAAAAAAATTTAAACAAATTTTGCCTAACAATGTACATACTGTATATATTGTTTAAATATTTATATATATATTGTTATCATACGTTAGTATTTAGGATTAAAGCTGTATTTTTATAGCTCAAATTATATTACTACTCTAATCTATTTTTAATTAAGACATAACCGTTTTAGAGTTGAGGTGTCTTCCAAATGGCAATTAAGAATAAAGATGCAGTTGAATTTGTAAAACGTTGGATTGATAAAGGCGATGAAAAACAGCACAGCCAACTCTTTTGGACAGATCTTCTATCTAATGTACTTCATAGCACTGTAAATAACGAAACAGTAAAGTTTGAATACAGAGTTCAACTAGGACATCAATCTTACATTGACGTAT
>JBJEWY010000087.1:0-6773 GCA_051885305.1 Succinivibrio sp.
TTATCTATTTCTGTTTTATTTTCAGAAGCTGTTACATTAGCTATTCTAAAATTCCGTCACAGCTTGTCCCCACAAGAGTACAGGCTGCGTTGAAAACCTCGTTGAAGTTGTTGGTAAAGCTACTCATAAAGGCATTTAAAGACAGGATTAAAACCAGAATACCTACAATCATAGAAACAGCAAAACCAAGTGAAAAGATATTAAGCTGAGGAGCAGCCTTGGTCATTACACCTAAGGTAAAGTTGACCACAAGAAGAGTACATACCGCACTCATTGCCATGGAAAGTCCAGCCTTGAACATACTTGAGGAGAAAAAGATAAACTCATTTAGCCCCTGAGATGGCAGGAACTGTCCCATAGGAATGGTTCTAAAACTCTCTAGAAGCAATCTTATAAAGATAAGATGCCCGTCAACAGAAAAGAACACTAGGGTACAAAGTACGGTAAAGAACTGACCTACAACTGCTGTATTGGTTCCTGATACAGGATCTACAAGAGAGGCAAATCCCAAACCGGTCTGCATGGAAATCACCTGACCTGCAAGTGTAAAGGCCTGTGCGATAAACATGGTTACAAGGCCCATGGACAGACCTATTAAAACCTCTTTTATAGTGATAAGAAATCCCTGTGCTGTGAAGGGATTGGCATCAGGAGATAGATTAGGGATGGATGGCAGCATGCAGACTGTAATTGCTAGTGACAAAAGAGCCCTTGTCATCATCGGAAAAGCATTTCCTGAAATCACAAACATAAGTGCCAGAAATGAGCTTATACGGCATAAAGGCCATACAAGCTTTGCAACTGCACTTAGGGTAATAGGCTCTAAAAAATCCATATCAGCCGATACTCTGCGGGATCAGATCGACAATTGTTCTGAAAAATGACATCAGTTTCTCAAGTCCCCAGTGAGACCCCATCATCAGAGCAGTAACAGTCACCAATAGTCTTGGAAGAAAAGACAGTGTCTGCTCGTTAATTGAAGTTGCAGCCTGGAATATAGATACGCAAAGACCTACTAGCAGTGATGGAATAATACTGGCAGATACTAAAATCGCCACAAGACCTAGAGCCTGTCTTACGATATCAACAAAAACCTCTGGTTCCATGTACTATCCTCCAGCAACTCCAAGCCCGAAACTCGACATCAGCGTTCCCATGATCATTGACCAGCCGTCAACAAGCACGAAGAGCATAAGTTTAAATGGAAGCGAAATAATCATAGGCGAGAGCATCATCATACCCATAGCCATGAGGATGGATGCCACCACAAGATCGATAATTAAAAACGGTAAAAACAGCATAAAACCGATCTGGAAGGCTGTTTTAAGCTCGCTTACGATAAAAGCTGGGATCACGATACGCATCGGGATCTCTTCTGTGGCACCGATTTTGTAGTTTGCATACTCTGCAAAGGCAGAAAGGTCAGACATTCTGGTCTGATTGACCATAAACTTGTGAAGAGGTTTCTGAGCAAGATCAAATGCCTCCCTTGCCTGAATCTTTTCTGCCATATAAGGCTCAATAGCCTGAGTATAGATATCATCAAATACAGGCGTCATGATAAAGATTGTCATGAACAAGGCAATACCAATTAAGACCTGGTTTGAAGGTGCAGTCTGAAGACCTATTGCCTGACGGAGAATAGCAAGCACAATCACTATTCTCGTAAAGGATGTCATCATCACAAGAATAGACGGCAGAAATGACAGAAGGGTAATCAGAATCACTACCTGAAGTGATACGGAATAATCCTGAGTACCATCCGGATTGGTCTTGACGGTGAAGGCTGAAAGGTCAAGAGTATTCTCAGCACAAGCCTCTGGCAGAAAATACAGAGTCGCACCAAATGCAATGGTAAAACACAGACTCACCACAAATGTAACAGAGAGTTTTTTAAGACACCTGATGCAGGCTTTGGTATTTTTAAAATACAGAGAGTTATCCATGATTAGGGTCCGCTTTCTCTTTATTGACAGCATCATCAGCCTCATTTAAAGATTCTGACTCATTGAGCATAAAGGAATCAAATACAGTTTTTCTATCATCAAGAGAAGTCAGAAAGGTTACATTTGTCGGTGTAACACCAACAAGGATCTTCTTATCCCCTGCCTCCACCTGTACCACTCTGGCCTTGGGACCTACATAGACCTGACCTGTAACCTTAAGCTCAGACCTTCCTGTGGCAAAACGCAGGATTTTACTTTTTCTGATAACAAAAGTTACAGCAAAGATAATTGCCAGAATTAAAAGGGTGGAGAGCATCCATGACAGGAGCTCCCCTGATGCGGCCGCCATTTCCTGAGGCTCTTTGGCATGGCAGACGGCACTTGATATAAAAAGAAATGAAAGGATAAAACGCATTATTGTAGCTTCTTGATACGCTCAACCTGACTAATTACATCGGTAAGTCTGATACCAAACTTGTCATTAACCACAACTACTTCGCCGTGAGCAATCAATGTACCGTTTACAAGAACATCAAGAGGCTCACCTGCCAGACGTTCAAGCTCAATAACAGAACCCTGGTTTAACTGCAGAAGATTGCGGATAGAGATTTTAGCGTGACCAACTTCCATGGTTATAGTTACAGGAATATCCAGAATCGAATCAAGTTTTTTTCTCTCTTCAACAGATAAAGGAGCCTTTGAAGAGGCGGCATCCTCGTCAAACTGCTCAACGGGTGCAACCTCGCCTGATTCACCCTCTGCTGCTTCCTGAGCACCTAATGCTGCAGCCCATTCATCGGCTAGTTTCTGATCGTCAGACATAATCCACCTTAATCGTCATCAAACTCTTCAATTTCATCATCATCGGCAACATTGATATTGTTACCCTTAATGAAGCTCAACTCATTCTTGGCACTCTTAGGTCTCTCAAGCACATCTGAGATCCTGATTGCCATTTTATCTTTCAGCTGTCCAAGTTTTGCATGGTAGCTTGGAAGATCCTCTATGTATACCAGAAGATTTGGAGGGATCTCGACATTAAGAATATCACCAACCTTGAAATTCATGATATCGCGAAGAGATACCATGGTATCTAAAAGTTTCACTCTCATATCGACATTCACATCCATGACTTCCTCTCTGAGAGCCTTGTTCCAGCGGACATCGGTATCACCTTTATCTGACTGCACACCGGCATCTAACAGTTCACGGATAGGTTCAATCATTGAGTATGGGAAGCAGACATGCAGATCGCCGCCACCGCCATCGAGATCAATATGGAACTGATTGACCACAAGAACTTCTGAAGGGCTAACAATGTTTGCCATTGAAGGGTTAACTTCAGAGTCTAAATACTCAAACTCAACATCCATTACAGGAGCCCATGCTTCCTTGTAATCGGCAAAAACCATTTTCAGAAGTTTCTGAATAATACGTCTTTCAGTCGGGGTGAATTCACGACCTTCAATCTTGGTACGGAATCTGCCTTCACCACCGAAGAAGTTTTCCACCATGATGAACACAAGCTTGGCTTCAAGGGTAATAAGCGCAGTACCTTTTAAAGGACGGAAACGCACCATGTTCAGGGAGGTTGGCACAAACAGGCTCTGAACATATTCACCAAACTTCATCATATTCACGCCAGTCCATGTTACTTCAGCAGAATGGCGCATCATGTTGAACAATGAGATACGCATATGACGGGCAAAACGCTCGTCAACAAGCTCCAGGGTAGGCATACGTCCACGGACAATGCGCTCCTGAGAGCCAAAATCAAACGTTTTGACACCCGAGACGTCCTGCGGCTCTTCTGGCTCTACATCATCAGCACCATGAAGAAGGGCGTCAATCTCATCCTGTGTCAGATATTCAGTCACTTACAATTCCTCTACTGCAGGACAAAACTTGTAAACAGCACCTGATCAACAATAGGAGCTTTAGCAACTTCTGTCATGCGAGCTCTTAAAGCATCCAGAAGCTCTCGCTTAAGGCGCTGTCTTCCTGATGGCATAAGCAGGCTTTCATAACTTTGGGTAGAAAGTCTGTCAAAAACCACGGAATTCATCAGGGTTAAATGCTTCTGAGCAAGAGCGAAATTCTCATCACCAATCACAACTAAGGTCACATCCACCTGGCCTGTGTGAATACGGCGCTCACTCTTGATTGAGAAAGTAAAGGTTGAGCCCATTGGAACATAAATTTCCTTCTGGAGAAGCTTAAGAGCTTTTTCCTCCTCTGCACGCTTTGCAGCAATTTCCTCAGGAGTAGGCCCTTCAGTCTTATCATTGATGAAGGTGTCCCAGGCAAAGAAACCACCAGCAGAAATACCAGCAAGTACAACAACCATTACCAGTAAAAGAATAAGTTTCTTTTTAAAGGAAGGTGCCTTCTCATCAAGATCTTCGTCTTTATCTTCAGCCATCTCACTCTCTCCCTAGCCTTTTTATTTATATTATGGCACACGATTTGAAATAATCATTTGATTTTTACGAAAAATAGCTTACTGAGTTACTATTTTGTGAGTTATTCACATATTCTTCGTCAGTGCCCTGACGGTTTAGTGACACATCCTCATCATCTTCTGTATCAGCAAAGAGTGTGCCAAAATCATCAGGATTTTTCTGATTCTGTTCTCTTTCATCTTTACTCTCACCACCTTTTTCCTGCTCATGATGATGTCTCTCATCATATGATTCTACTTCAGTTTCAGCATTGATGTTGCTGTTAAAGAGCAGTTCCCTAAGCTCCTGCATTCCCTGCTCTAAAATAGACTTGGTTGCTGTATAGCTTGCGGCAATGGTAATCTTTGAGATCTCATCTGCAGATGTTGCATCAATAGTAATCTTCATTTTACCCATGCCTTGAGGATTTAAGGTCAGATTCAGACTCTTTAGATTTCTAGCTGCCATTTCATTGATCTTATGGGAAAGAGCTTCTGCGTTTTCCTTAAGGTTTTTAGACAGAGTTAAAAGATCATTACTGCTCTGACTGGCAGATGCAGTCATCTGGGATTTTACTTCCTTTATTCCGTTTAAAGATGAGAAAAGGTTATTATGAGATGAATGGTAACCACCCTTAGAGCTACCTTTATCTCCTTCACCACTCATTGCTGATGACAAGGTAGCCTTAGCCTCTTCAAGTGTTGATTTAAACTCAGTTATGGCATCATCATTAAAGCTGTCATAGTTCTCAGAGCCTTCTTCTACAAGTAACACCTGCTCTAAAGACATTTCTGAATCAGAACCATCCTTTGATGCAGCTGCCTTTAAAACCTCTAGTGACTTTGACACATTGTCATTTGCACTACTCTTTGATTGTGTTCCTTCTGAAGAGATTCTTGAACTGTCATTATCTGTTACAGCCTTTTTTAAAGATTTTAGATTATCCTCGAGAATCTGACCTGTTTTTAATGACTCTTCAATATTTTTAAAGGTTTCTACATCAAAATCGCTATTCTCAACTAAAGTGTTTTCATCAAGACTTATTTCTGTAACACCAGCCTCTTTCATTAAGGAATCAAGCGATTCTTTAACAGGATCTGATGTTACATCTGTCTTTATACTGGTATTTAATGCAGCAGTTTTCTGAGCACTGACAAGCTCAGATAGTGAAATATTGCCCTTCAGAAAATCCCTAAGAGCTGACATATCAATATCTTTGTTATTCTTAAAGAATCTGGTATTGTAATTACCGGCTACATCATCCCATATCTCAACGAGTTTACCCAGGACTTCATCATCACTGAGTCCTAATTCGGCACCTACTGAAAATACTTCATTGCTATACCTTTCAAAATCATCTGCTCTTATGAGATCATCTTCCGTCAACTGACGCTCAGAAGTTGCAATAAAATCACCCGATGAAAGAATAATCCCCTTTAGAGGCCTTTGATCATCAGCATATTTATCAGATGCTACTGTAATGCTACCAGTATCCACTGCAGTTTCGTTTTCACCTAAAGCTGCATCAGTATCCCCAGATACAACAGTATCGCTTACGATAACACCAGCACTGTCAGACAATTCAATACCAGTTATTTCAACTGAATTTTCAGAAAGCTCTAAGTTATCTTTTTCAAAAAGAAGGTCTGCATCATCTCTAGCTGATACGGAAGTTTCAACTTGAAGTCTAGCAGTATCATAATCTTCTCTTAGAGGTTCATTATCTTTAACAGTTTCTGAGCTTTTGGTATTTGAAGACGTTATCTTTTCACTATGAACAGCCAAAGCCTTGTCATCATCCTTTTTCTGAATCTTTAGGCTGGACTTATCCTGAACTTTTGTCTTTGCTGTAGTTTTCTGAGAGTTTACATTCTCTTTTTCAAAGGACTTTTCCATCTTACCATTTAATGATGTAAACAGCGAAGCAAAGTCAATTGCCGATGAGGAACTGCCGGCAATTTTAATGTCATTAACGGCAATTTCTGACCTGACCTGAGAATAAGTTCGAGTAATCTGCTGCATAAGCCTTCCTCTTTTTCTCAATAAATAGTAGAGTTTATATCTTTAATTTCAGTATGTTAGCTATTTCCATTCTGGATTTGCATACATATACTGAACTTACTTATGCAATTTATCTGCCAAAAATACGGAAAGTTTTTAGGATGGCAATGACAACGATGCAGTTTTTCTTTTCATATAAGCATCATTGTGTTTATAGCAGAGTTTAAATTAATTAAGGAAGCTCTGGTTTATTAGTATTATTTCTTCTGGATCTGCTTAAGATGATGATCAACAACCAACAGTAGTTCTTGTTATATGAGATTATTTAAGCTTTTTCACTTCAATATAGCAGTCTTTTTTATAGAAGCTAATACCGTAGCAGTAG
>JBJEWY010000088.1:0-27320 GCA_051885305.1 Succinivibrio sp.
ATTAGAGCTATCGAACAGGAAGCCCCTACCTCTACAGGTAGGGGAGGATGTCACCAACAGTACTTTGATTTTTATGCCGTTTGTTAAATCTTATGAAGCAAAATATAATCAGAACAGTCTTAATCTATTCAATACGTTGTAATATAGCAAAATAGATCAACTTCCAAATGGTAAGGCCATGCTGTTTAAATTAAATTCAGACTACAAACCAACAGGCGATCAGCCACAGGCGATAAAAGAGCTTGTCGACGGATTCAGATCAGGCAGTTCAGCCCAGACACTGCTTGGTGTAACAGGCTCTGGTAAAACCTTTACCATGGCTAATGTCATAAGTCAGCTAGATGCTCCTGTAATGATCCTCTCCCATAACAAGACGCTTGCAGCGCAGCTTTATGGAGAGATGAAGGAGTTTTTTCCTGAAAATGCTGTTGAGTATTTTGTCTCCTACTATGACTACTATCAGCCTGAGGCCTATGTCCCTGCATCAGATACCTATATTGAGAAGGATGCTTCGGTAAATGATCATATTGATCAGATGCGACTGTCAGCAACCAAAGCCCTGATGGAGCGTAGAGATACCATTGTGGTATGCTCGGTATCTGCTATTTATGGTTTAGGTGAGCCTGAAACATATCTTAAGATGATCCTGCATATTTCAAGAGGAGAGAAGATCACTCAGGAGAAGATCACAAGGCGTTTATCAGAGCTACAGTATTCAAGAAATGATTTAGGGTTTACCAGATCAACATTCAGGGTAAGAGGGGATGTAATTGATATATATCCTTCTGATTCAGACGGTTATGCCATAAGAGTGGAATTGTTTGATGATGAAATTGAGTCAATAAAGAAATTTGATCCTCTTACAGGTGAAATTCAAGGTTCGCTTGCCCGTTTTACCGTATTTCCAAAAACTCATTATGTAACACCAAAAAATATACTGGATAAGGCTGTAGCAGAAATAAAAGATGAACTAAAAGATCGCTGCGATTTCTTTCTGAAAGAAAACAAACTGTTAGAAGAGCAGCGTCTTCGTGAACGAACATCCTATGACATAGAAATGATAAATGAACTTGGATACTGTTCTGGTATTGAAAACTATTCAAGATACCTGACAGGCAGGAAGGAAGGGGAGCCTCCTCCATGTCTTTTTGATTATCTGCCAAAGGATGGACTTTTAATCATTGATGAGTCTCATGTTACTGTACCTCAGATTGGTGCGATGTTCAGAGGTGACAGATCAAGAAAAGAGAGTCTTGTAAACTTTGGTTTCAGACTGCCATCAGCTTTTGACAACCGCCCTTTAACCTTTGAGGAGTTTAAGTCGCTTCAGCCTAAAACTTTGTACGTATCAGCAACTCCCGCTGACTACGAGCTTGAGCAGTCTTCCAAGGTTGTAGAGCAGATCATAAGACCTACAGGACTTTTGGATCCTGAAATTGAAATCCGTCCTGTAGCAAGTCAGGTTGATGATGTTATGAGTGAAATAAGAGATCGTGCCGCAAAAAATGAGCGCGTTCTTATTACCACTCTCACAAAAAAGATGGCAGAGGAACTCACAGCTTATCTTACAGAGCATGACATAAGAGTCCGCTATCTGCATTCTGATATTGATGCCGTAGAGCGTATGGACATCATTCGTGATTTGAGAAAGGGTGAGTTTGATGCTCTTGTTGGTATCAATTTGCTAAGAGAGGGGCTTGATATGCCTGAAGTTTCACTTGTGGCAATTTTAGATGCCGACAAGGAGGGCTTTTTACGTTCATCAAGATCACTTATTCAGACTGTAGGTCGAGCAGCCCGTAATGTTCATGGAAAAGCTATTTTCTATGCTGATAAGGTTACTGACTCCATGAAGGAGACAATTGAGGTCACCTCAAGGAGACGAAGTGCTCAGGATAAGTACAATAAAGAGCATGGGATCACACCTAAACAGATTAAAAAGAAGATTGTCGATATCATGGAAGTGGCAATCAGTGACAGTAGCTCATTTAAAGTTCCAGATGAGAAAAGGGCAAGACCTGTATCTAGAAAAGAGTGGGAGAAGAAGAACTCCAAAGGTCGTATGACACCTAAAGAGGTGGTAAAGCGAATTGATGAACTTACAGTTCAGATGGGTAATCTTGCAAGAGAACTCAAATTTGAAGAGGCCGCTTTAATCCGCGATGAAATTGCAGATCTAAAGCAGGCCCTGATTCTTATGCCTGGTCTTGACAATTCTGTCAGCTAAGGTTTATCTGATAGTTTTTTGAGGCGGTATCGATCATGAATTCAATCACATTATCAAGATCGTTTTCATCAAGATCTGCCTCAATATCAACTTTTGCCACCTCTGAGATGGTGTTGAGATCACCTAACATTTCACGGTCAGTGATTTTTTCAAGGCTGCCATCTTTTGCATTAACTGTAAGGCCAAGTGCAAAACCATAGGAGAGATCAGCTAAGCACTGCAGTCTTTCCTTTTTGTCAAAGCTGTCATCTGGCAGAGCAAAGAGATCTGCATCTGCGTTTTCAAGTTTTTCCTTTAGATCCATGCCAAGTGTGGTTAAAACAGCAACAACAGATCCTGGAAGAGGCTGACCGTCATTTAAAAGCTGAGAGAACACATTCATAAAGATACGGTTACCTGGCTCGATACCTTTAGCCATGATGCCGATTAAAAGAGAATACCAGACAAACTGGCTCTCCTTAATTCCTGCAGTTTCAAGATCTGTTTTTACCTTTTTGTAGGCTCCATTTCTGACTGTCATGACAATTCCTTTAAATTTGATAAAAATCACAAGAAATATATTATAATGTTCCTAGAATTTTGTGTCACCTGATCCTTATGGATGAAACGGTGTTTTGCTTTTTGAAAATGGAATTTAACTATGCATCCAATGCTTAACATTGCAACACGTGCTGCACGTGCCGCCGGTAATCTGATTGCTCGTAATATCGGTCAGCAGGACAACTTTGAGGTTGTTGCTAAGAATAAGGACGATCTGGTAACAAGCATCGACAGAAAGTGCGAGCAGGCCATTGTTGAAACTCTGCAGAAGTCATACCGTGATCATTCTTTCCTTACTGAAGAGGCTGGTATTCTAGGAAATCCTGACTCAGAGTATCAGTGGGTAATCGATCCTATTGATGGTACAACAAATTTCGTTCAGGGAATTTCACACTGTGCCGTATCAATTGCCCTCAAGCGCAATGGTAAAACTGAGGTTGGTGTTGTATTTGACCCAATGCTCAATGAGATGTTTACTGCATCCCGTGGTGATGGTGCATATTTAAATGGCCGCAGAATTCGTGTTTCTAATCGTGATTCCTTAGACGGTGCAATTATTGGTACCGCATTCCCAACCCGCAACCGCGATCGTATGCTTCCATACCTTGAGCTGTTCACAAGACTTATCTCAAACTGTGCTGACATCAGACGTATGGGCAGTGCAAGCCTTGATTTATGTTATGTGGCATCAGGCCGTTTTGACGGTTACTTAGAGCAGGGGCTTAAGTCATGGGATTTTGCTGCAGGTGAGCTGATTGTTCGTGAGGCTGGCGGTATTGTTACCGATTTCATGGGTGAGCCAAACTATGTAAATTCTGGAAACATTGTCAGCGGTAATCCAAAGGTTCTGCGTTCACTGTTAAAGATTTGTGATGTTCAGAATCTTCCTGCAATTTTAAAGTAATATAAAAAAGGGCCATACATTATGTATGGCCTCTTCTCTTAAGAACGCTTGTACATCGGCAGAAGCGTTGCCTTTTTGGATTTAAATACATCCTTTACCTGAGTTAAAAAAAGTTCAGCTGTTGCCAGACTGTCTGTAAGTGCATTATGCCCGTCATAAGGAGGCAGTCCGCGTCGTTCTCTTATTGAAGACAATCGCACATCAAGATTTTTTTCATAGCGATGAATTTCCCTTTCTATCTGCATGGTGTCTAAGATGACAAAAGGCAGTGGGGCATTTTGTGGAAGATCTAGAGTTTTTCTTATGAAATTTGCCTCAATAAATCTGCAGTGCACAAGAGCTGCATTACCAGATAGAAGTGAAAACAGTTCGGTCATCGCCTTTTTTGGATCTTCTCCATCTATTAACTGTTCAGGGGTGATGTGATTTATCACAGCGCTGTCAAAGCTTACTTTTCCTTCAATTTTTAAAAACTTGTGAAAAGCTGTAGAGAAATCGATACTGCCATGAGATATGGTAATTCCTCCAATTGACAGCACCAGATCTTTTTTAAGATCTATTCCTGTAGTTTCAAAATCAATAGAGATTATTTTTACGTCTTTTATATTATCTGAGGATTTTGGCAGTTCTCTTTTATAGAATTCTCTAAGCTCATCAGGACATTTTGGTGATGAGGCAAATTTATTACAGCGTCTTTGCAGTTTTTCTAGGGGATCAAATATATTGTTAAGCATTAAAGTCCGCCTCTACCAGCTGCAAAATGAAAACTTAAAGCTTTCTGATGGCGGGAGATGATCCTGAATGCATCTCTTAGATGATTTCTCTCAAACTGTGTCAGTTCATCAGGATTGATGTTATTGGTAAGCTCCTGTCCTTTTTCAAGAGAGCGTAGCTGATGATTGAAACGAACCTGATTTAAAAAGGTGTATGCCTCGGCAATTTCCTTGTAGTCATCATCTTTGATAAGAGAATTTTTAACTGCAGCAGACAGTCTATCATAGGTATCAGTTGAAAGTGACTGGGCTGCAATGCCATAGATTCTGGCGATTTCAATAATAAGGTTGATACCCTGCTTTTTAATATTAAGGTATGGATTGTTATTTCCATCTTTCATCAGCACGAACTGTCTGAAGGTACCAAGAGGTGGAACTACAGTTGTTGATACTGATGAGAGGGTGGCAAGGAAGCGGCTGTTATCTTTTGCTACAGTAACAAGATGCTCTCGAAGGACAGTCACAAGCTCCTCATCTCCATACAGACAGCGCATATCAAGAAAAACCGAGCTGCAGAGGATAGCATCATTGTCTGTATTTAAAATCCATTTACTGTAGTATTCCTTCCAGGTGGATATTGAACATCTAAATCTGTCATTTGAGGCCATGAAATTGCCGTCACACAGAGGATAACCGCATTTATCCAGATTTGTGTTTACAAAGTTTGCTAAGGCTTTAAAGTACTCCTGAGCGTTATCATCCATTTCTTCTTTGGTGATAATGCAGTTGTCCTGATCAGATAAAAACTGAACTTCACGTCTTGCCTGAGAGCCTGCAGCTACAAAAGCAAAGGTCATAGGGGCAGGGCCTAGGTTTTTTACAGCCATTTTTACCAGTGCTTTACAGAATGAATCTGCTATATGACTCATTACCTTCTGGATAGTGTGAGGTTTGACGTTCATCTGTACTAGTGTTTCAAAGACTTCTCTTTTCTGTCTTGATAAAAATATGAGTTTTTCGATGGTTTTTGCGTGTTTTATTTCCTGGCACAGATACACAGCCTGAAGCTGAGAATTCTGTAAAAGACTGTTGGTGGATACCGTGCCGTATACCTTGCCATCCTTTAGTACCGGAAGATTCTTGATGCTGTTCATCACCATGATTTCAAGGGCATCATAGACGGTTTTACTGGCATCAACTGATAACACCTTCTCTGATATGATATTTTTTACGGGCTCAGTAACATCCAGCTTTTTAGCAACAGCCTTCAGGGTAATATCAGATTTTGTAACTACTCCAACTAGTTCTTCGTCATCTTTCACCACCGCAAGATCAGTGTCATGCTCTCCTAGGCATATTGCGGTATCACATATGGAAGTGTCCAATGAGACAACAGCAATGTCAGTATTACAGACATCTGCAACAAGTCGTACATGCATCTTGCTGTCAGAACTGTCATCAGCATAGTTGTGTGAAGATGAAAGTCGGATCCACTCTTTTGAATCAAAGTACTTGCCAACCTCGGTATTGGTACTGATGAAAAACTGCAGAATATTCTTAGGAATAAGATAGAGTAAGGTGTTTTCAATAAAAACAACTTCATAATCAGACTCATTCTCAAGATTTATCTGAGTAAAGCCAAAAGTGTCACCATCAGTGAGTTTTGCTCTTAGGGAGTGATCACTCTTGTTGCGCTCTTCAACTACACCTGTTCGTATCATAAACAGACCAGCACCTGCCAGATCCTGATCTTTTAGAACATCGTCCTTACTGTAGTAGGAGATTTTAATCTTGGTGGCGAGAGCATCTTTCTGCATCTCGTTTAGCTGTGAAAAAGGGTAGGTTTTACTGATAAATTCGAAAATATTTGGTAATAAAGACTTATCCATAATTTCATCCTTATGTTTGTTTAGATTATAAGTTACACCAAAAGGATTTAATTGAACTTTCAGCATGTTTTGAGTCAAAAGTCAGGGACTCAAAATTTCAGTGAGGTGAATTATGTTATAAAAATGAGGAAAGATGAAAAAAATAATCCCGGGCTTAACCGGGATTAGTAAAGTAAAAGTCTAAAACTTAATACTAGTCAACAAAAGGTTCTGACTGTCTCTGGGTGTCAACAATCTTGGTTTCAGACTTTGCGGTACGGCCTTCAAAGCCACCTGCGCGATCTGATTTTTCAAAACTGTTGCCTTTATCAAAGTCACGACCTTCTGGAACATTGGTGTAATCAACATCATGAAGCTGTGGTTCTGAAATGCCTTCAATACCATCAGTTACGCTGTCTTTTAAACCACCAGCCTTTGGACTGTACTCAAAGCTCTGACCGGCATCGTAATCTCTGCCGTTAGGAACTGAAGAGAAGTCTACGTTAAGCTCACTGCCCTGTCCCATTTCCTCAGAGGTGTAAACACGCTCTTTTGGCTCATAAGGCTCATAAACTGATACCTTTTCAGCCTTTGGTTTAGCAGGAACACCAATGCGCTTTGGTTTTACAGCAGGTGTTGTTTCCTGAGATGCTACAGCCTCAGTCTTCTTCTGACGAGGAGCTCTTTTTTCAGTTCCTTCCTCAGAACGTGGTTTGCGAGGCTTTGGAGTGCGTTGCTGACGCTGCTCTTTTTCAGTCTCTGCGTTCTGTTTTTCTGGACGGGTCTGACGCTCCTGTTTTTCAGCCTTGGCTGGTTTTTCTTGGCGAGTGCTGTTAGCGTTACGAGGACCTTTGGTACCACGGTTGCGGTTTGGACCTTCGTTACGGCTGTTACCCTTAGCGTTCTTGTTGCGACCGTTCTTGCCGTTGCCACCCTTTCTGCAGTCTTTCTTCTGTTCTTCAGGATCTTTTAACAGTGAACCTAGGAATGACTTGATAGCACCTAAAATTGATGTACTCTGCTGCTTACCATTTTTCTTACCTTTGTTCTTGTCTTTCTTTGAAGAAGGAACTTTTGGTGTAGACATGGTTGAAGAGAGAATATCGGCATCAATTGCTGGAGCAACGCCAGAACTTGTGTTGCTTGCAGCTTTTTCAACTACTTTCTTGAGCATAGGATTCTCGAGGAAATTCTCAGCCTTCTGGCGGTTTTCCTTGTCGAGATCCTTTAGAACTTCTAGTGAGTTGATGTTGCTCTCTTTGCTTACAGGAGTCTGAATACAGCGGTTTACCTGATATTCCTGTGGCATGTAGGTCTTTTCAGGAATAATGGTAATTCTGGTCTTGGTGCGTTCCTCGATTAAGGCAAGTGCAGCACGCTTTTCGTTGAGAATGAAAGTTGCAACTTCAACTGAAGCGATTGCGAATACGTCACCGGCATTCTCCTTGTGAGCCTCTTCTTCGATAAGACGAAGAATAGACAGAGCTAGAGATGAGCTGTCACGACAGGTACCCTGACCGTTACACATAGGGCATACATGAGAGCTGCTTTCCTCAAGTGATGGGCGCAGTCTCTGGCGTGACATTTCAAGAAGACCGAATCTTGAGAGACGGCTGAACTGAATTCTGGCGCGATCCTGTCTTACAGCTTCACGCATTCTGTTCTCGATTTCTCTCTGATTCTTAAGAGGGGTCATATCGATGAAGTCGATAACTACAAGACCGCCGACGTCACGCAATCTGAGCTGACGGGCAATTTCCTCTGCAGCCTCAATGTTGGTCTGAAGAGCTGTTTCTTCAATATCGCCACCCTTTGTTGCCTTAGCTGAGTTAACGTCAATTGAGGTTAAAGCTTCAGTTGGGTCAATTACGATGGCACCACCTGATGGAAGTCTTACTTCACGTCTGTAGGCTGTATCAATCTGGCTTTCAATCTGGAATTTGCTGAACAGTGGAATATCACCGGTGTAGAGGTGAACCTTGCTTGCAAACTCTGGACGTACCAGCTCGACATAATGGAGGATCTGATTGTAGGCATCTTTGCTGTCTACAAGGATTTCGCCGATATCAGGTCTTAAATAATCACGGATTGCACGCAGGGCAATGTTAGACTCCTGATGAATTAAGAATGGAGCAGGTCTTGATGAAGAAGCCTGCTTGATCATGCCCCATAACTTGGTGAGAATGGTAAGATCCCATTCTAATTCCTCGGCGCTCTTGCCAACACCTGCGGTACGAACGATAACGCCCATACCCTCAGGTACAGTAAGACCCTTGAGTGCAGCTTTGAGTTCAGTTCTGTCCTCACCTTCGATACGGCGGGAAATACCACCTGCTCGAGGATTGTTTGGCATCAGTACGAGATAGCTGCCTGCTAAAGATACAAAGGTGGTTAAGGCTGCGCCTTTAAGACCGCGTTCTTCCTTTTCGATCTGCACAATAACCTCTGTACCTTCCTTGAGGGCAGATTTCATCTGGGCATGATCGTTGAAATTGGTGCCAGCAGGGTAATACTCGCGGGCAATTTCTTTTAAAGGCAGAAAACCATGACGCTCTACACCGTAATCAACGAATGCAGCCTCAAGGCTTGGTTCGATGCGGGTGATAGTTCCTTTGTAGATATTGGCTTTCTTGTTGGCATGCTGTGGGGATTCAATGTCGAGATCGTACAGCTTCTGACCGTCGACAAGGGCAACGCGAACTTCTTCAAGCTGGGTTGCATTAATAAGCATTCTCTTCACGAGAAAAATTCCTATTTTTAAGGTTCTTTTAAGACAAAACTATAGCGAGAGGCCCATGCATAATGGCAAAACGCCACAGCCTCTGTCATTAAAGAACAGGTTTTTAATACACCTAGGCAGGTAAACGCGCCTTACTTTCACAAAAGAGGGGTTATCGCCTGGCAACCGTAAACGTTAATCTTTATCAGCACCAAAACATGTTTTTTATGGTTCTGACGCAGGGCATCCCCTGCAGATTTCTGTTTAGCTTCAATTAAGGTAGAAACCATGAACATAGCGGTTATCGTACCTTGCGCATATTATGCCATAAACAGCTTAAGAAAAATGAAGCTTAAACTCATTTTTACAAAATATTCTTGCAAAAGTTTTACGGATGTAAACCTGCCATTCAGTCTTGTTATATAAAAACTGCTGAT
This sequence comes from Succinivibrio sp., assembly GCA_051885305.1. Classification (GTDB taxonomy): domain Bacteria; phylum Pseudomonadota; class Gammaproteobacteria; order Enterobacterales; family Succinivibrionaceae; genus Succinivibrio. The sequence goes on from JBJEWY010000088.1 coordinate 9,409, forward strand.
TTCTGCTAAAATACGCTCAGTTAATTCTAGGATCCTATATGCCAGTAGAAAAGAAACTCGTAACCAGACAGGTTACCTATTACACTGTTAGTGCAGATGATGCCGGACAGAGACTTGATAATTTTCTTGCCAGAATTCTAAAAGGTGTGCCAAGAAGCATGCTTTACAGAATTTTAAGAAGAGGTGAGGTTAGGGTAAACAAGGGAAGAATTACCCCATCCTACAAGCTCGTTGAAGGTGATACTGTAAGAATTCCTCCTGTAACAGTAACAGAAGGTCCAGTGACTATTCCTTCCTCAAATCTGCATCTTGTGCAGGATTTAAAAGACAGGATCCTTTTTGAAAACGATGATCTTCTGGTGGTTGATAAACCTGCAGGTCTTGCAGCTCACGGTGGAAGCGGTATTGAATTTGGTCTTATTGAATCATTAAGAGCGTTAAAACCAGAGCAGCGTTTTTTAGAACTAGCCCATCGTCTAGATAAGGAGACTTCAGGCTGTCTTATAGTGGCAAAACGCCGTTCAGCTTTAAGAAACCTGCATGAGCAGTTCAGACAGCGAATTGTAAAAAAACGTTATTTGACTCTTGTTCCTGGCAAATGGGACAGAAGAGTGCATCTTGTGGATGCCCCCTTAATCCGCAATGAATTACGTTCAGGCGAGCGTATGGTTGAAGTTAACTTCAAGGAAGGTGCTCCTTCATCAACAGGTTTTGATGTAGTTGAAGATTTAAACGGTGCAACACTGGTAGCCGCTATGCCTCATACAGGCAGAACACATCAGATCAGAGTTCACACTGCTTATGTAAAGCATCCTGTTGGTGGTGATGAGAAATATGGAGACAAGGAATTTAACGAGCGTCTTCGTTCATTAGGTTTAAAGCGTATGTTTTTACATGCCTATAAAGTCACATTCCTAAATCCTGCTGACAACAAGATCCTCAAAATTGAGGCAAAACTTCCAAATGAACTTGAAGCTGTAGTAGAAGTTCTGCGAAACAAGGATGAGTAATGACAGACAATTTCAGTCACATTGACGGAAAAAGAGATCTTATCTGTCTTGAAAATCTAGACAGTGTAATGAGCAGGACTAAAGCTGTTGTATTTGATCTTGACGGAACTTTAACCGACAGTATTTCCCAGATCCTAGCCTGCACACATCATACTTTTGATTACTATGGTTTTGAGCAGCCATGTGACAAGGCCATTATGAGTACTATTGGCAAAGAATTGTCAGATGCTTTGAGAATGCTGCTACCAGAGGATAAGAAATCCATTGCAGAAGAATTTACAAAAACCTATCGAGAGATTTTCAAAGAGCATAAAGAGTACTGGATTGATATTCTCTTTGAAGGAGTAGAGCCGCTTTTAAAAAGATTAAGAGAGCTTGATTTAAAAATCGGGTACGCTTCAGGACGATCACTTGCCGGGGTAAAAAGAACACTTGATGGAACTTTTTTAGGAGATTACTGCGATGGGATCTGCGCAGGATCTGAAGTACCATCAAAACCTGATCCTGCCATGATGTATTCTGTGTGCAAAAGAATGAATATACAGCCAGAGTCTGCTTTGGGAGTAGGGGATTCAGGGCTTGATATTAAAATGTACAAGAACAGTTCAAGCCTTTCACTTGCCGTACAGACAGGAGTATGGAGCGGGGATGCTCTTTTAGAACTAAAGCCAGATCTTCTAATCTCAAAGATTGGCGATCTGACTTCATATCTTTACTAAAAGCTTACTTGCATTTGATGTCATTTACTGCACCATGGGCTGCAATAAAGTATGGATAGAATCCAAGTGTTCTGTCAGCAATAGCCAAAATGCTGATGGTGCACTTGTTTGTGACACCATTTAACTGATCTTTCTTGTAATAAAGGCTGTCTATAGGCTGGAAATCAAGAACAATGGAGCCTGTTGATATTGTATAGAACAGCTTACCTGAAAAATCCTTTGAAACCATGGTAACAGGCATATCAGTAATCACTAAGGGCATCTTTGCAAGCTCTGTGACAAGAGAATTTACTGTACGGTTGTCAGCAATTTTTGATAATTGTGAATAGGTTAGATAGATACCAGCATAGGTTGCAGCATTAGCTTTGTCATCAAAAAGAACGGTAGCAGGATTTGCCTTGTTATACTGTTCTGTTGTAATCACACCTAAGGCTTCTTCTTTGATTGTTCCCTTAAGTCCCTGAGTGTTGTACGGAAATACAATGGCAGTTGTCTGTAATTTCTTCTGTGCGACCAGATCTTTTGCGATAATATTTTTTAGCTCAGCGCTATAGGTTTCACTCTTGCTTAAAACCACTTCATAAACTGCATAATTGTCAGTTTTGAATTTTGCATCCATAAGGTAGGCAGAAGCATCTGAACAGATACCTAAAATTGCAGCTGTGCCTAAAAGAAATTTGAAAAGCCCTTTACTCATTTTGCCCCCAAATTTTACTGAGTTCCTATTTAGTGTATACTTATCTGCCATAATAAAGCATAAAGCGTATCGCAATTTGAGATAAAATCTATCAGATTTTCAATAAAATCAGATAGAAATTCACAGGATGGATAAATATGAGTCAGTTAGCCTTCAGTGCAAATGTTGATTTTGACAAGATGGTGTCAAACCGTTCAAGTTATGACACTTTAATTGACCCTGTTTTTTTAGAGCGACTGAGTGAGTCCTGTAATAAGGTTGATGGTCCTGTTCATGCAAAATTCTCGTTTTACAGTGATTTACAGGGATTAAGAACCATTGAAGGTACTTTAGATGCAAAGGTTGTCCTTACCTGCCAGCGCTGTGGAAGAGAATTTGTAAAAGAACTTCACAGTTCATTTTTATCAACTTGCGATGAGGCCAAAGCAAGAAGCCTGAAAATTGATGAGAAGCTTGATATTGTAGAATTAAATGAAGATGGATCTTTTAATCTTTTAGGTTTCCTAGAAGACTGTCTCTTACTTGAAATGCCTTTTGTTCCTGCTCATGATGAGGATTCAGAAGAATGTGACAGTAACAGAGACTGGAGTTTTGGCAAAGTGGCAGAAGATGGGACTGAAAATCCTTTTGCAAAATTAGCACAGCTCAAAGATTCTTTGAAAAAATAAACAGAATTAAGTCTTAATCTGTGAACAAAGTTGAATTATTGCGTTCATTTGAAGTAATGAATCAACTTTTTGCAATGCGCTCATTTTGTGCTTGAAAAGCAAATTGTAGATCAGTATAATGACGCGATTAGTGCAGTGACCCACTGCTAGGTATACAAGTTTTTTGAATTTTGAAGCGGAACGTTGTGAAATGGATCCGCGATGATGTTAAGTTATTTTAGGAGACAAAAACATGGCTGTTCAGCAGAACCATAAGTCCCGTTCACGTCGTGACATGCGTCGTTCACACGATGCTTTATCAGCAATGCAGTTATCTGTAGACAAGACTTCAAATGAGGTTCACATTCGCCACAACATCACCGAAGGTGGTTACTACCGTGGTGAGAAGATTAACCTCACTCCAGCAAAGCCATTAATGAGCAAGAAAGAGTACTTAGCTTCTCTTAAGAAATAATTATCTCTAATTCTTCTGACTAAAGGGCGTGTAGGTGAGAGCCGATAACGCCCTTTTTGATTTTATGAGCGAAAGAATCTTCAACATAGCTTTAGACGGAACAGGTGGTGATCATATAGATCCCTTGGCTATAGCCCGCGCTGTCCGCTTTGCTACTCTGATAAATCAGAAGCTTAAGGTTACAGTATTTGGTACTGCAGACCTAGAGCGCGCACTTCTTTCTGAAAAACTTCCTAAAGGATCATATGAGTTTATAGAAGCGGATGAACTGATTCCGCAGGATGAGGATCCTCGCAAGGTTCTTACAGCTTATAAAAATTCAGCTATGAGAATGGCTGTTGAATATGTGAAGGCAGGGAGAGCTCATGCTGTTGTATCCAGCGGAGGAACAGGCCCTTTAGTATGCCTTTCAAGGCATATTTTAGGCGTTGTTGATGGTTTAAGACCTGCTTTGTGTGCAAAAATTCCTGCAGGCCCTGACAGTTATTCTCTGATGCTTGATTTAGGCGCCAATGCAAGCAGCTCTTCACATGATCTCTACTGTTTTGCTAAATTAGGTCATGCAGCCTTTAAGGTTCTCTTCAAAAAGGAAAATCCTCTAGTTGGGATCCTTAATGTTGGAACTGAAAGAAATAAAGGCAGTACTCTCGTAAAAGAGGCAAGAGATCTTATTGAAGGTGATAAGTCTATTGGAGACTGCCACTTCGTAGAAGCCAATATGCTGTTCACAGGGCACTGTGATGTTATTGTTACAGACGGCTTTACAGGAAATGTTGCGCTAAAGGCTGCAGAAGGAGTAGCTTCTTCCTTTTTAAAGCGTAGCGGCATTAAAGGTTTTTTTGCCAAACTTGGTCGTCCTGACTGGCTTGTGCCTTGGCAGTATAATGGATCAATCCTTTTAGGGGTGAATGGCCTTGTTGTAAAAGGTCATGGCTCAGCAGGGCAGGAAGCTGTTGCGGTAGCACTGTCACAGACAGCATCCATGATTGCAGGTGATCTTTCAAATAAAATTCGCCAGGAATTGGTTTAATTCGGTACAAAGGTGAATTTTGTATTGCAATTAATTTTCATCTAAATGCGTTTTTCTGATAAAATGCACCGATAATTTGTCTAAATTGTAAAAGGGAGCTGAGTTGATCCCTTTTTGCTTTTAAATTTCATGGACTTATGTCCTCGTAGGTCAATTGGAGAATTCATTGTTTACCCGAATTCTAGGTACAGGCAGTTACCTGCCAGAACAGGTGCGTACCAATGCTGATTTAGAACGCATGGTAGATACATCCAACGAATGGATCATTGAGCGTACCGGTATAAGTGAAAGGCGTATTGCCGCTCCAGATGAGAGTGCTGCATCAATGGGTGCTATTGCATCCAAAAGAGCTATTGAGGCTGCAGGAATTGATCCTAGTGAGATCGATCTTGTTATCTGTGCCACAACTTCAGCAGAAAAGGCATTTCCATCAACAGCATGTGAAATCTCAGGCTTTTTAGGAATTTCTGATACTCCTGCCTTTGACCTGGCTGCAGCCTGCTCAGGTTTCAGCTATGCATACGCTCTTGCTCACTCCATGATTCTTTCTGGTCAGGCCAAGAAGGTACTGGTTGTTGCCACTGATCTGATGTCAAGAGCCTGTGACCCAACTGACAGAACTACTATTATTCTTTTTGGTGATGGTGCCTCAGCTTGTGTTTTAGGTGAGTCTGAAACAGAAGGTACTATCGCTGTCCATATGTCAGCTGACGCCAAGTACGGTCCACTGCTTTCTTTAAAGTATCCTCAAAGAGGAAAGGATGCAGATGCTGGTGACTGGCTGTATATGAAAGGCAATGATGTGTTCAAGCATGCAGTTACTGTGCTTGCATCATTGGTTACCAAGACCCTTGAAAAGGGCAATATGACAGCAGAAGATCTTGATTTTCTTGTGCCTCATCAGGCAAATCTGAGAATTATTGCAGCTACTGCAAGAAAACTAAAACTTGATATGTCTCAGGTTATTGTGACCTTGGATAAGCAGGGTAACACCTCTGCACCATCTGTAGGTCTTGCTCTTGATGAAGGTATTCGTTCAGGTCGAATCAAGCGCGGAGATGTTCTGCTTTTAGAATCATTTGGTGGCGGATTTACCTGGGGCTCTGCTCTCATCCGTTACTAAACCAAGTTTTCCTATATCCAATTTCGGAGTTTATTTATGAAGAAATTTGCAGCTGTATTTCCAGGTCAGGGATCACAGAGTGTTGGTATGTTTGCTGATTTTATGGACAATAAAATCGTTGCTGATACATACGATCAGGCAAATGAAGCTTTAGGTTATGATTTAAAAGCTGTTACTTTAAATGGCCCAGAAGCAGAGTTAAACAAGACTGAAGTAACTCAGCCAGCCATTTTAACTGCTTCTGTAGCAGCATTTAGAGTACTGGCATCCAAAGGTGTTAGTGTATCTGCCGTAGCAGGTCACTCATTAGGTGAGTACAGCGCCCTGGTTGCAGCTGGTGCAATTGATTTTTCTGATGCTGTAAAGCTTGTACGTCTTCGTGGTCAGGCTATGCAGGAGGCTGTTCCTGCTGGTGTCGGTGCAATGGCAGCTGTTTTAGGTTTAGAAGATGATGTTATTATTGAAACCTGCAATGCCGTATCTGATGACAAGTTCAAGGTCTGGGCTGCAAACTTCAATACACCAGGTCAGGTTGTAATTTCTGGTAACAAAGAGGCATGCGACAAGGCATGTGCTGAATTTACCGCCAAGGGTGCAAAGAGAGTAGTTCCACTAGCTGTTTCTGCTCCTTCTCACTGCCCTCTGATGGAAAGTGCAGCAAAGCGTCTTGAGGCTGCTTTAAATGAGATCACTGTAAAGGACGCTTCAGTTCCAGTATATGTAAATGCTTTAGCCAAGCCTTTAGTAAAATCATCAGATCTGATTGATGCTTTAGTAAAACAGTTAACCATGCCTGTGCGCTGGGTAGAAACTGTTCAGGCTTTAAAGGCCGACGGTATTGAGGCTCTGATTGAAGTAGGTCCAAACAAGGTATTATGTGGCTTAAACCGTCGTATTGACAAGGCATTAGGCAGTGCAAATATCTGCAATGAAGATACTCTTGCTAAGGCTCTTGAAGTTTTAGCTTAATAAAACAGGGGAGTAAACTGATGTTTAATTTAGATTTTACAGGAAAGGTTGTTCTTGTAACTGGCGCAAGCCGTGGTATCGGTAAGGCTATTGCAGCAGCATTTAAAGATCATGGTGCTACTGTTTACGGTACAGCAACCTCACAGAAAGGCGCTGACGGCATCACTGCTGAGCTTGCAGGCAAAGGCAAGGGATTTGTAATGAATTCTTTAGATAAGAATTCTGTAGAAGAATGCTATAAGGCTGTTGTAGCCGATGCTGGTACAAGCCCTGATATTCTAGTTAACAATGCTGGCATTACTCGCGATGGTCTGTTCATGAGAATGAAGGAAGAAGACTGGAACGATGTATTGCAGTGCAATCTTTTTGCCTGTGTTCAGCTTGCAAAACTCTGCGTATCTCCAATGATGAAGAAGCGTGCTGGTAGAATTATCAGCATTTCATCTATTGTAGGACAGGACGGTAATCCTGGTCAGTGTAACTATTCTGCCGCTAAAGCTGGACTTATAGCTTTTTCCAAGTCACTTGCAAAAGAAGTTGGTTCACGCGGAATTACTGTAAACTGCGTTGCACCAGGCTTTGTTGCAACTGATATGACTGCTGCTTTAAATGAAGAACAGCTTAAAACATGGACAGATTCAATTCCATTGAAGAGAGCTGCTACTGCTGAAGATATTGCAGCATCAACATTGTTCTTAGCTTCTGATATGGCTTCATATATCACTGGTTCCACTATTGATGTTAATGGTGGTTTGCACTGTAATTAAACGTTTTGAGCCTTTTGTGGGTTAAATCACTATTTAATCTAAATTAGATACATTTGACTACCAAAACACTTACAAAATAGTTATAATTACACCAATTTTGAACGGGTTTTAGCATTGGGCTGAAACTGAATCTACATAGGACAGGAACTGCGAAGGCAGTCTGGTTAGTAAAGAAATGAGTAATGATATTAAAGAACGCGTAACAAAAACCATCGTTGACACTTTAGGTGTTGAAGAATCTGAAGTTGTACCTTCAGCTTCATTTGTTGATGATTTAGGCGCTGACTCTCTTGACACTGTAGAGCTCGTAATGGCTTTAGAGGAAGAGTTTGATACCACTATCCCTGATGAAGAAGCAGAAAAAATCAATACCGTTCAGGCTGCTATCGACTACATCGAGAATCACAAGGAATAATTTTCTTTGAGTTTTCTAGTCAAAAGATTGGTTTACAACTTTTGATATCCAGCTAAATAGATTGGAGATGCAATACATCTCCATTCTTTTTTGAAAACAAAATTATGGAGATCCAACGGTGCAATTACGTAGGGTTGTAGTTACCGGCATGGGCATGTTAAGCCCTGTAGGCGGTACATTAGAAGAATCTTGGAAGAATTTATTGGCAGGTAAGAGCGGTATCGGCTTAGTTGAGCACTTTGATACCACTGACTTCACTGTTAAGATTGCAGGCCTTGTCAAGAATTTCAATCCTGAACAGTGGGGTGTTGCCCGCAAAGACGAACGCAAGATGGACCAGTTCATCCAGTATGGTTTAGCTGCTGGTATTATGGCTATCAACGATTCAGGACTTGAAATTACTCCTGAGAATGCTGACCGCATTGGTACTATGATCGGCTCTGGTATCGGTGGTCTTTCTCTTATCGAAAAGAATATCAACGGTCTTGCTGCACGTGGTCCACACGGCATCAGCCCATTCTTTGTTCCATCAACCATCATTAACATGGTTTCAGGCCAGCTTTCAATCATGAAAGGTCTTCGTGGTCCTAACCTTTCAACTGTTACTGCTTGCGCAACTGGTACTCATGCTATCGGTCTGTCAGCTCGTTTAGTAGCATACGGTGATGCTGATGTAATGATCTGTGGTGGCGCAGAAAAGGCTTCTACCCCAATGGGTATTGGTGGTTTCGCTGCTATGAAGGCATTATCTCACCGCAATGATGACCCAGAGCGTGCATCACGCCCTTGGGATAAAGATCGTGATGGTTTCGTTTTAGGTGATGGTGCTGGTGTACTGGTACTTGAAGAGTACGAGCATGCAAAGGCACGTGGTGCCAAGATTTATGCTGAGCTTGTTGGCTTTGGTATGTCAGGTGATGCTTATCACATGACTGCAACCCCAGAGACCGGCGAGGGTGCAGCTCGTTCAATGGTCCACGCCTTAAAGGATGCAGGTGTAAAACCAGAGCAGGTTAATTACATCAATGCTCACGGTACTTCAACAAGTGTTGGTGACCTTTCAGAGCTTCGTGCTGCAAAGAGCATCTTCGGTGACGCTCCTAAGAATTGCTGCATGAGCTCCACCAAGTCAATGACCGGTCACCTCTTAGGTGCAGCTGGTGCTATTGAAGCTGTGATTACTGTTATGTCAATCAAAGATCAGATTTGCCCTCCAACAATCAATCTTGAGAATCCTGAAGATGAAGTTGGCGATTTTAATCTGGTTCCAGGTGTTGCTCAGAAGCACGACATTGAATACGCTATGTCAAACAATTTCGGCTTCGGCGGTACCAATGGTTCACTGCTGTTCAAGCGTGTTGACTAATCGTTAATTTTCAAAAGTAAATAACCCGCCGCATGGCGGGTTTGTTATATGTATGATAAGTGTCACATCATATCTTTTCAATCTTTTGAAATATTGTTAAAACAGTGCTATATTGTTTTTAAATTCAATTAAATAAAGAGAGAGTATGCAGTCATATCTTGATGTGTCAATGCTGATAGTGATAGGTACAGCCGTTGTGCTGTTGCTTTTCATTCTCATCTCTTTTATTCTCCTTTCAAGACGTAATTCCTATCTTGAGAATCTACTTGTATCTTTAAGAACCGATTATGATAAAAAAGTCGCACTGCTTGATGAGACAAAAAAGCAGTTAGATACTCTCAATGACAGCTATGAGCGCAGGATGAAGGCTTCTGAAAGATCCCTCCACTACGTTTCAGATACCCTGCAGGATCTTATCGATAAGCAGCGTCGTATGGATACATCTTTTGATGACCTCACATCAAAAATCGAGCGTCAGAAAAAGGAATTTGAAAATAATTCTGTAGAAAATCAGCCTATTATTTTAGCTAAAAGACTTTTATCAGAAGGTTACAGTGTAGCAGAGGTTGTTGATAAAACATCTCTACCATCCTATGAAGTTGAAATGCTCTCAAAGGTTCATAAGTTAAGCTCTGCAATAAGAACTCCATCTGAGCCAGCCCGTTCTGTCGAAGAGGAGGCAAGACTAAAAACTGAGGAGTTTACTTCATCAAAGAGTGCTGATAACTCTATGACTGTGGCATCAGGGGCAGCTCGATCTGTTCATCATGTTGCAAGCCAGAAGGCCCGTGAAGCATACGGTATTTCTAAACCATTAAGAAGACCTAGATAATTCAATATGTACAAAAGCCTAGAACAGCAGGTAAGTGAGCTATCTTGCTTACTTAAAGATCTTTTCCCTAAATCTCATGATGTCTATGTTACTGCAGAGTCATTAACTGCCGGTTTTATTGGCGCGTCAATTGTTGAAGTTCCAGGATCTTCTGCATGGTTTGACAGAGGTTTTATTACCTACTCAAATGAAGCCAAAATGGAGCTTTTGGGAGTAAAAAAGGAAAGTCTTGAGAGTTATGGTGCTGTCAGTAAAGATGTTGTAGAGCAGATGGTTGAAGGTGCGCTTTTACACTCATCACTAGCTAACGTAGGCGTTGCCGTAAGCGGTATAGCAGGACCTGATGGTGGAAGTGTTCAAAAGCCTGTTGGAACTGTCTGGATGGCTGTTATGCGTAAAGGGGACAAGTGCCATACTAACTGCTTTCACTTTACAGGTGACAGAACTGAAATAAGACTTAAAACTACAATAGAGGCATTAAAGGCGCTTATAGCTTTAAGCTCTTCTAAAGCACCTTTTTAGAAAACTTCAACACAGATTGCAGATCCTGCTGGAATTGTGAATTGACCTGTAATGGCAGCGCCTGTAAAGAAATTCTTGCACTCTCTTGCTGTAACAGTTAAATCTTTTTCGCCGAGATTGAAGTACACTCTGATACGTCTTTGATCGTCAAGTATTAGATCAAATGTATTGAAACTGTCATCGTAACTCATGCTGACAAGGTGCTCGTGGACATGCATGATTTTTGCGGCAGCTCCAAAGTCTCTTTTATCCAGTCTTGTTAAATCATCACCCATCATGATCACTCCACCTGTTACAAGAATATATGCAAGGTGCAACAGGTAGTCATTGATGCTTGCCTTCTGATTTTCAAGGTTTCTAAGACATAAACAGTCAGGATCACCTACGAACAGAGTGTTGTGCATCCAAAGTCTAGGAAAGAGCTGCTTTGCAATCTCTGTAAAGCGCTTGTGTGAGCGTTCAACATCGTCAGCAAGACGCATGCCGTGCAGCATTCCAAGTGATGGCCAAAAAGGAGCGTTGCATCCTTCAACAAAACTGTCATGTCCGACAACAGCTAATATAGCTTCAAGCCCGAGTCGGTAATTTTCGATCCTTGTGATATTCTTTTTAAACGTAAGGCCTTTAATGGCTCCAAAGTAGCAGGCATCAAGCTTATAGTATCTGACACCTAAAATATCATGGAAATAACTGAATACTCTTTGGATATACTTTACAGCATCAGGATTTGAGAAATCGATAATATGCCAGGGGGTATCTCTCCAGCCACCATAGGTAAACTTCTCTGCTACAACAGGTTGCCCGTTGACCCCTCTTACAAGATATTTTCTGTGAACATGGGCAATGTCAGATTTAGCTGATACGATAAAAGGGGCTACCCATATAGCAGGCTCTAATCCTCCATCTCTAATTTTTTCAGCCAGATCTTCAAGGCCTGAAGGAAATTTATCTGAAAAGGTTAACCAGTCGCCAATATGTTCCTCGTAACCGTCATCAATGAGAACATATTTGAGTTTGCGTTTGGTTTTTAAAACATCAATATTCCTGATGATGTCCTGCTCTGAAACCTTGTCATAGTAGGTATACCAAGAACACCATCCGTAAGGCTTGCTTTCTGCTTTTGATATCAGTCGTCTGTGGTGATCGTTTATTAGATCTCCAAACTTCTTTAATGATTCCTGCCTTGAACTGCCACTTACTACAGCAAGAAACTCGCTGTGGATGATTTCTCCAACCTTTTTTCCTTTCCCCTCTAAATCCATTGCAAGCTTTATCTTGCCGTCTTTATAGAGCTTAAACACAGCTGTATAGCTGTTGCATGATGAAAAGCCTATGACAGTCCAGCCTGAGTTATCTTTTAAATGAATGAAATTGTAAACAGTTTTAAAACTTGAGTCTGGGTTCAGACAGTAAGGCTGTTCATCGTCAGGGCAACGTCCGATATTTACAGGTTGAGCAATGGTTCCGCCAGTCTGTGAGAGCATCTGAAAACCTTCAGCGTAGAAGGTCTCCATAGGATTTGCAATTTTTTCATCAAAAAAAACAATTTCGCCACTTTCAATAGGCTGAGTGACGAGCTTTTCAAAGTAAAACTCGCCAAAACTGTTTTTCTGCATCTGGATGCCTTGAGACGCAAGACAATCCTTTATAGCTCTCTCAATAAGAGAGGTGAGAGCACTCATTCATACCTCAAATTTTATAAATAACTCAATTCCTACATGATGAACCGGTTTATTAATGCGGAATCTTTGAAAAAAGTTTTCTGTCAGTTGTTTAATGTTTTTATTATTATCACTGTCATAAACATGGCATCAGAATTATTTACTCATAACCTTTTACGCTGGGCAAGCAGAGTAAATAAGAATATTTTATTTAAAATCCTGTAAAAACTGAAAACAGAGTAGCAGGAAAATATATAAAACTGTGATCTGAATTGTGCTTTTGTAAATTAAAATTTTCGTGGATCAATTTATGCCTTTTAGTGCAATAAAAAAGCATTTTCAAAAAAGATAAGATCAAGGACTGTGTTTAGAGCATAATTGAAGTGTGTCTTCTGGCGGAAAGGAGGGGATTTGAACCCCTGAGCCATCGTATGATGACCGTCGCATTTCGAGTGCGATGCATTCAACCACTCAGCCACCTTTCCGTATCAGATATTATAATTAATATCGTGTATTTGTAAAAGTATGATAAATGGGGATTTTTGATGATAATTCATGATGAGAAATCTTGCACTTTCAGCCTAACAGAAGATGGCTTCAAGGCCTTTTTATGCTATGAGATTAAAGAGGGAGTTCTTGATGTAACCACCACACAGGTACCTAAGGCAATTTCAGGTAGAGGCATAGCATCAAAACTTATGAGTGAGTGCCACGCCTATGTGAAGGCTCAGAATTTAAGTCTTAAAGATCCGTTAAGCTGCAGCTATGCGCAGGCTTACATCGAGCGTCACAAATAAGACTAAGATCGTTTCATTTTTCTGATAACTTCTTTTTCCTCTTCTGTCGGGATCCTAGACTCTATGATCTTCTGGAGGATTTTGTTATAAGTTTTTTTACTGAATATATTCTCTTTTAAAAGCTTAAGACAGTGTTCTTTGGTATTGCAGTAGAAAGTGGCTACACACCAGGCAATTGCCATGTGAACGTAATAATGACTGTCATCTACTGACTTTAGGATTTCAAAGATCTCTTCAATGTGCTCATCATCTGCAAAGTAAATCAAAGTCATAACCACTGCAAAACGAACTGTATATGGTTCATTCTTTTTAAAGAAAAGAGGTTTTATAAATTCATACCACTCTTCTTTAGAGTCTGCACAGTCTCTTAAAAGAGTACACAATCCATCTGTGATGGCCCAGCCGTCAAGAAGGGGAAGGAATTCTTTCACCGCTTTTATTTTATCTTCTGTTGCCATTTTGATTTTGCCAATGAAAAAGGCTTTTATAAATTTCTCTTCAAAATATGCATCATAAAAAAGGGGGGCGAGCATATCCTCATTTGAGGCTGTTTTAAATTCTTTTAGTGCAAGTTTTCTAACAAGAGGATTTCTAACCCCGAGGATTTTTACTCCAGGACTTAGTTTTGAGGCAAATTCCTGATATTTTGTTTCTTTTAAGTTTAGAAGCTTGTTTAAAAGTTCATTCTGAAATTCTGTTCTTGGATTTTTATTCGACATTTGGCAGTTCATCCCATTTAGATGTGAATTTTGAGGAGAGATGTTGAGGATCATTGAATCTGCTCTCTCTTGTCAGTTTGTTTTGAGCTCCAAGATAAACCTTGTTTTTATCTTCATTGTTGATGGTATCAAGAGTCTTCATAAGCCTGTCACTTTTATCAAGCTCATTTTGTGCGGGGGTTTTAGAAAACAGATCAGATTGAAAGCTTCTGTTCTGAACAAAATCATACAGTATAACCCCTGCCTTCATATATTCATAATCAGCTTTGAATATTCTCTTGAGCATGATTTTGGCAGCTGCAATAAATACTCTGGTATCGGCACTTGGATGATCAAGAATCAGTGTACAGCTGTTTGAGTATTTTGGTTTGTTTCCAAAATATGATGTTCTTATGAATATGGTGATTTTTGATGCATAGCAGCGAATTGAGCGAAGTTTACTGCAGGCTTCTGCTGCATAGTTTGAAAGAGCCTCGTTTAAATCGTCAAAGGAGGTGATTCTGTCTTTAAAACTTCTAGACCACATGATCTGATTTTGGGTATCAACATCACTTAGAGATTCAATTGCATCTTCATTATTGAGTTCTCTTACCATGCGGGCAACTGTGATATTGAATTTTTTTGCTACAGTCTCAGTGTCCATCAGCGACAGATCCCAGGCAGTGACAATTCCCATTAAGGTTAACTGTTCGTTCAATCTGCTTCCTATACCCCAGATCTCTTTTACTGGATTTTCTTTTAGGATCTTCTGCCGTTTGCTGTCATCAACAACAGAGAATACGCCACCTGTATCTCTGTGTTTTTTTGCGTAATGATTTGCAAGTTTTGCTAAAGTCTTGGAGCAGGCAATGCCAATGCCTATAGAGATCCCGATTTCGCTTAGTACACTGCGTCTGAGTCTATACGCTTTGCTTACGGCCTCTTCTTCACATATGTTCTCAAAATACAAAAAGGCCTCATCTATAGAATAGATTTCTGTATTTTTACACATTTTCTCTAAAGTTCTCATTACTCTAGAAGAGATGTCCAGATATAGTGAGAAATTTGATGAAAAGGTTTTAATGTGGTATCTGTTTATTTCCTTCTGGATCTTAAAAACAGGGGATCCCATTGCAATGCCCAGCTCTTTGGTCTCATTAGAGCGTGAAACCACTATACCGTCATTATTTGACAGTACAGCTACGGCACGATGTTTTAATTCAGGACGGAACAGTTTCTCACATGATACAAAGAAATTGTTGCAGTCACACAGTAGATAAATCCTGTTTTTAATTTCTTTTGAATGCATAGCACTAATTTTAGCATTGTTAATTTCCTTAATATGGAAATTCGCTTTTCGCAATAAAATTTACTTTTACGTAATTTGAGTGCAGATTTGCGGTTTTAATTTTCATTACGATAATTTTTGTCAAATAAAATGTTACTTCAAGAGCAAATATTGCCTTTAGATTAAGCAAAATCAAGTAAAATATACGATAATAACAAATGTAGTGTAACCGTTTGCGTTATTTCTTGAAGGTGATCTAATGAGCGTAACTTTAAAAGATCTGGCAAAGGCATCTGGAGTTTCAATTGGTACTGTATCAAGGGCTCTAAATGACAAGAATGAAGTCAGTGCAAAAACCTCAGAAAAGATTAGACAGTTAGCGCAGGAACTAGGTTATATTCCAAATCGGGCAGGTCGTGCTCTGTCAGCTCAAAAGAGCATCAATTATGTAGGTGTCTGCCTGCCAAGCATCCATTCTCCTTTCTTTGATGATGTCAAAAAAGGCATCAGTATGGCTTTGGGTGAATTCAAAGATCTTGGTGTGGATATTATCATGAGAGAGCAGGAAGGCTGGGATCCTAAAACTCAGATAGATGCCATAAACGAGCTTGAAGAGGCTGGATGCAGATCTTTTGTCCTGTGCTCTGTTGATTCTCCTTTAATCAGAGAAAAGATTCAGTCTTTAAAGGAAAAAGATATTCCTGTGGTGCTTTTGAGCAATGATCTTCCAGATACTGACAGATTATGCTTTGTGGGACCAGATTACTGTAAGTCAGGTCGAGTAGCTGCTGCAATGGTAGACAAGTGCTATTTTGGCATCAGACAGAAGATCCTGATTGTTGTAGGTTCAATGGATCATTTAGGTCACAAGACCCGCGTTGAGGGCTTTAAACAGGAACTGTTAAGCCGTGGTGCTGATTTTGAGATAGTCGATGTTGTAGAAGGTGAAGATCAGGACATTGTGACACAGCAGGTTACAATGAAGGCTTTTAAAGCCCATCCAGAGATCAATGTTGTATACATGGCAACAGGATCTGGTGTCAGCGGATTAGGTGCAGCTATTATTGCCGACGGTTCTCATCGCCGTTTTGTTGTAGCCTGTGATGAAATCTACACTACAAGAGAACTTGTAAAGAACAATATCATTGATTTCGTGATCTGCCAGTCAACTATGGATCAGGGATATCAGGCCATTAAAAAGCTTCATGATTATTTCAATAAGATTGGATCTAACGTGGATGATTATATTGCTGATACCGTGATCAAAGTAAAAACCCACTTTGATTAGGCATGCTCAACAATTGATCATGATCGGATATTCAGATAAATGTATGATGCAAAATAGTGCATTATGCATCACCTGACTGATTTTCATGAGTATTTTTTTCTATTCAAGGTATGATAAAACAGTCTGATGACAATTTAATCATAATTGGATAGTACTTATGGAAACACTTGCTCAAATCTTAGATAGCGTCGATGGTTATATCTGGGGCGCACCTCTGCTTATCATGCTGATGCTGATAGGCATTATTCTTACTGCAAAACTCAAACTGATTCAGGTTTCAAATCTGGCTCTTTCACTCAAGCTTGTATTCTCATCAAAGGTCAATGCTCCAGATGATTCTAAAGCTGGTGATATTTCAGGTTTTGCTGCCTTGTGCACCGCACTTGCCAGTACAATTGGTACAGGTAACATCGTGGGCGTTGCAACAGCAGTTCATATGGGCGGTCCTGGTGCTCTGTTCTGGATGTTTGTTGCAGCTTTCTTTGGTACGGCAACCAAGTACTCTGAATGTCTTTTAGCAGTTAAGTACCGTGAAGTGGACGAGAAGGGCAGATATCGTGGTGGCCCTATGTACTACATTAAAAACGGTATGCACTGCAAATCGCTTGCCAGCATTTTCGCAGCTCTAACAGTTGGTGCCTGCTGCTTTGGTATCGGTACCTACTGTCAGGTTAACTCCATGGTTGATGCCAACAGGATCATGTTTGACATGTCTCCTTTAGCCTCATGCGCAATCATCTCTGTATTTGTTGGCATGGTGACCTTAGGTGGTTTAAAGAGCATTTCAAGAGTAAGTACCAAGCTTATTCCATTTATGGCTGTATTCTACATTGTAGGCTGTCTCTTCGTGATTGCCGTCAATATCACTGGTCTGCCATCTGCAATTGCCCTGATTATCAGCTCTGCATTCAATTTTGATGCAGGTGTTGGTGCTGCAACTGGTATGGGTATTCTGATGGCAATGCGTTATGGTGTTGCCCGTGGTATGTTCTCAAATGAGGCTGGTTTAGGTTCTGCACCAATTGCTGCTGCATCAGCCAAGACCAATTATGCTGCAGAGCAGGGTCTTGTAAATATGACCGGTACCTTCTTTGACACCATTATTATCTGTATGCTCACAGGTCTTACCATTGTTCTGACCAATACTTGGGGTGGTGACCTTAACGGTGCAGCAATTACCTCTGAGGCCTTCAAGGTAACATTAGGTCCATCATGGGGTGTTTACATTGTGAATATCGGTTTGTTGCTGTTTGCTTTCACAACCATCATCGGCTGGAACTATTATGCTGAATCAGCAGTTGTATATCTGTTTGGTTCAAAGGTTATCTACATTTACCGTGTGATTTATGTGCTGATTGTAGCTTCAGCTGCATTCATGACTCTTGATCTGGTATGGGTACTTGCAGATATTCTCAATGGTCTGATGGCTCTTCCAAACCTGATTGCTCTGTTTGTCTTAAGAAAAGATATTGTCAGTGAGACCAAGATTTACTTAAGTCATCTTGCTGAAGAAAGGGCAGCCAAAAAGATGAGCAAAGCATAAACAATATTTCATCCTAAACTCCCGTCACCCTAGTTTACAACAAGGGTGACGAACCTCACAAATCC
>JBJEWY010000089.1:0-6696 GCA_051885305.1 Succinivibrio sp.
GGTGCCAACGTTTACGTGGGTCTTGCCACGGACAAACTTCTCTTTTGCCATTTTTCAATCCTATGTGTTGCTTATCTCTTGAGGTCAAGAGGTCAAATGCTCACAGTTTAGATAAAAACAAATACTGGAGCGGGCAGCGGGAATCGAACCCGTATCTCAAGCTTGGAAGGCTTGGGTAATAACCATTATACGATGCCCGCAATACTTTTTGAAAAAAAATATATTAGTGCCGGAGAAAATATTGGGAAGTGGTGGAGGGGGAAGGATTCGAACCTTCGAAGGCAGAGCCGGCAGATTTACAGTCTGATCCCTTTGGCCACTCGGGAACCCCTCCATAGATTAGCCCGTCTCCGGACCACCTATCACCGTCATTACTGACAGCGGGGACTATAATACCAAAGTTTTTTGTTTATGCAAGATTTTTTTTAATTTTTTTTTCTTTATTTGTAAAGCAATAGTTATGAAACGCACAAAAATCACTATCTGATTACAGTAATTCTCCGGATGAGATTTTTTTTCTCAATAAATTCCTAGCTACACAAATTTTTATTGCAACTATCTGTATTTATTATGATTTCTATTATTTATGAGTTGGTAACAGATTATATTTCCTAAACTTACATAGACTTTACTTGAATAATAATTGTGGCTATCCCCTAGCTTTGGCCGTAAAAATGATCAAGGAATTGAACGTCATGTGCTAAAATTCTTGTACTTTACATTCAACAGGACATGCTATGGCGAATCTCATTGATAATATTTCTTCTCCTTTTGTAAAGTTTGATCCCAAAACTTGGGCTTCCTTTAAGCACTCATCTGAGAAGCTTACTTTCAAAGAAGAGGATCTTGAGAAATTTCTGGCATTTAACGACAAACTTACCCTAGAAGAGGTACAGAATATTTATCTGCCTCTTTCTAGCCTCCTTAGAATGTATTACATTAGTCGCCATGACCGCTTAGCTGTACTACAGAAGTTCTTGGGCTATCAGATGGCCTCAGTTCCTTTCATTATCTCAATTTCAGGATCAGTATCAGTTGGAAAGACCACCACTGCCAAGCTGTTATTAGAGCTTATCCGTGACTGGCCATGCAAACCAAAGGTCTCCATGATCACGACAGACGGATTCCTCTATCCTAACAGCTATCTTGAAGAGCACATGCTTTTAGGAAGAAAAGGATTTCCTGCATCATATGATGTAAAAAGACTGATCAATTTCCTGCTTGATATCAAAGAGGGAAAACCTAATCTCAAAGTTCCTGTGTACTCACACATGACCTATGACATTGTGCCTGACGAATACACCATAGTAGACAGGCCTGATGTGCTAATCCTTGAGGGAGTAAACGTTCTTCAAGACGGAACTGACTACCCAGAGTATAGAAAGAAGGCTTTTATTTCTGATTATATTGATTACTCTATTTATGTGGATGCCGATGAGAAGCATCTTATGAAATGGTACATCGACAGATTCTTAAAACTCAGAGAAAAAGCATTCTCTGACCCTAACTGCTACTTCCATAAATATGCTCAGATCTCAGATGACAACGCAACAAGCATCGCCAAACTTATCTGGGAAGCTGTAAACCATACCAATCTTATCGAGAACATTCTTCCATGCCGTAACAGAGCAAGTCTTATCCTGAAGAAAGGCGAAGATCACCACATTGAGGAGATTTATCTGAGGAAATAGTTCAGTGCTAGCAGTACTCGACGTGTCCTGAACTTACAGCGGTTTTAACTTCATCATTGACGATCACTAAAGCCCCTTGATCATCTATACCGCAGGCTCTGCCCGTAAAGATACCACTGTTGTTTTCAACTGAAATCATGCCCCCAAAAAGACTGTCTCTGTCTCTAAATGAATTTAGAATCTCACTTTTCTGTCCGCATGCATACTTAGATGAAATATCTTTGATGTTATTGATTAAAGCAATGGAGATTTCATTTCGAAGATCCTTTTTAAACTCTTTGAATACAGAATCTACAGGTCTTTCAAGATCAATAAAACGTTCAGGATAAATGTTAAGCCCAATGCCTATAACAGCTTTGATTTTGCCGTTATAAGGAACTGTCTCAATAAGAATACCACCTAATTTTTTTCCAGCTCTCAATATGTCATTTGGCCACTTTAAAGAAACATCTTCAAAGCCGAAACTTTCAATGGCTCTTGCTACAGCAACGCCTATTCCAAGAGACAATCCTAGTAAACTGTCTAAATCATCAAATACATAGCAGACTGACATGGTGATCTGACGTCCGAAGGTTGAAAACCATTTCCCTCCGCGCCTGCCACGACCTGAGTTCTGAACTTCTGCAATTACAGTATCGCCAGATGCAATGAGAGCTGCGTGATTGAGCATATAGGTATTGGTTGAGTCTGTTTCTGGAAGAATAACAATTCTCCCTGACCCTACGGTTTTTTTGTAAATTCTGTCAGCATCTAACAGATCAAGTGGTTCATTAAGACTTAAGGAATTTGAGTCTGAGTTTATTAGATAATAGATATTGTTAATGTAGGATACTAAAGATTCAAGCTCACTGTCTGTGATTTTAAGGGCAGAAGACACATCGTTGCGACTCATTTTCAGAAGTTCGCTTTGATTCAGTAACTTCAGCACATCAAGATAAGTTACAGATTGTCCCAAGAAACTTCTCCTTTTCTGCCAAATGTTCTAACTTCAGGCTCAAGTTTGATTTTAAAACGGGAGAATACCTCTGTCATGATATATTTAGCCAGAGCTACCACCTCATGAGGTTTGGCATTTCCCCTGTTGACGATGACAAGGGCCTGATTTTCCCAGGTTCCAACATTACCGTGTGTTATTCCCCTGCATCCTGATTTTTCAATCAGAAAACCAGCTGGAACCTTGCATAAACCTTCAGCATACGGATAAATCGGCATAGCAGGATATGACTTTTTGAGTTCATTTGCATATTCAATCTCAACTATCGGATTTTTAAAGAAACTTCCAGCATTTCCAACTTTTGTAGGATCTGGAAGTTTTCGCATCCTAAGATCTATCACCTTGTTTCTCAGGGACACAGCATCTTTAAAAGACTGATCTTTCAATCCTTGATATACAAGTTTCGGACTGAAAACAGATGAAAGTTCAAAAACCACCTGAGTTATTACAAGACGCCTTGATTTATGAGTTTTAAAATAGGAACTTCTATAGGTAAATTCACACTGTTCTTTTGAGAAGGTTTCTTCTATATGACGCTGAAGATCGTAGGTTTTAACCTCTTTAATCAGATCTCCTACTTCAATGCCATAGGCACCAACATTCTGAACAGGCGCTGCACCTACGGTACCAGGAATTGCAGAGAGATTTTCAAGACCATAGATTCCAAGCTCAACTAAATGGGCAATAAGCTCGTCAAGTTTTAATCCGGCCCCTGCTCTTACAATATATCTGTCACCTTTATTTTCAATATCAAGTCCCTGAATATTGTTTATTAGAACTGTACCGTCATAATCATCGGTAAACAATACATCTGATCCATTACCTAAAATGATCAAATTGTCAGCATGAACCCTGCGCAAATCATTGACGGAGTTTATTATGACACCGGATTCTGCTTTAACATTCAGACCAAAGGTATTAAAGGGACTTAAATCAAACATATCATTTTATGGTATTAGAATTTATCTATCTGATCTGCCCTGCAGATTTTTGTTCAATGTGCAAAACACAAACATCTAGGTAAATTCTATCTGTCTACTGCCAAAAAAAACTGTTCTATACGTTGTATATTCGCTCTATCTGACCGCCTAATGCACCTATCTTTGTTTCAATGTGTTCATAACCTCTATCCATATGATAAATACGGTCTACGATAGTGGTCCCCTCTGCGGCAAGACCGGCAATTACCAGAGATGCAGAAGCTCTTAAATCAGATGACATTACCTGGGCTCCTTTGAGCTGATCAACGCCTTCGCAGATCACGGTGTTACCTTTAATCTCAAGATTTGCGCCCATTCTGATTAGTTCTGCAATATGCATAAAGCGATTTTCAAAAATAGTTTCTGTTACGGAACTTACACCATCTGACAGTGCGTTGAGAACTGTCATCTGAGCCTGCATGTCAGTAGGAAAACCTGGATGAGGTGCTGTTACGACATCTACAGGCTTAATCTGACGGTTTCTCATGTCTGCAGTAATACTTGTTCCATCAACAGTGATGATAGCATTTGCCTGACGGAGTTTCTGCAGTACAGCATCTAATGTAGATGGCAGAGTATTCAGGCAAGTTACGATACCATGAGTTGCAATACCAGCAATAAGATAAGTACCGGTTTCGATTCTGTCAGCTACCACAGCATGCTCACAGCCATGAAGCTTTTCTACACCCTCAATCTCTATTCTTGAGGTGCCTTCACCTTTAATCTTTGCACCCATGCGATTTAAGAAATGAGCAAGATCTATTACCTCTGGCTCTAAAGCTGCATTTTCAATAATGGTTACACCATCAGCTAAAGCAGCTGCCATCATCAGATTCTCTGTACCTGTTACAGATACCTTATCCATAATGATGTGACCGCCGTGCAGTCTTCCTGATCCAATTGCAGTTGCCTTGATATATCCATCATCAAGTTTAATCTGAGCCCCCATTTCCTTGAGGCCTTTTATATGTAGGTCCACAGGTCTTGCACCAATAGCGCATCCTCCAGGAAGAGATACTTCTGCCTGACCGCAGTATGCTGCAAGAGGGCCTAGAGCCATGATAGATGCACGCATGGTCTTTACCAGTTCATATGATGCAATATGAGAGGTTACGCCACCTTCAATTTCCGCTCTGCCTGTTTCCTTGATATAGGTACACTTTTTACCAAGATCAGAAAGCAACTTGAAACTGGTTTTAACATCTGCAAGATCCGGTACGTTAGATAAGTAGATTTTTTCATCTGTCAGGATTGTCGCCAAAAGAATTGGCAGTGCTGCATTCTTGGCACCAGAGATCTTCACCTCTCCATCTAACGGTCTTCCGCCGACAATTTTGAATTTTGCAATATTTGAACCAGTCACTTTAAATCACCATGTACAAAAAAACAGATACAAAAAGGCAGATTACCTGTATCAAAATAGCCTTTATATGATCTGTTCAAATTTAACAGCCCTTTCGAGTCTGTGTTAACTCAACTGAACATAAGAATACATCAGTTTACTTATCAGCAAATTTTATGGTTTTACTGTTACTCAAAATAGCTGAACATGTTTTAACCTGATCTGCTGGAGTTCTTAACATTTAAAGCATATTATCCTGATCAGCCTCATTTAACTTTTCGTTTTAAGAATGAATGTAACCAGATTTAACTTTCTTTACTAAAAAATGTAGTAATCGGACAGGTAAATTCTTAAATATGCTCTTTATATGCCTTGTTAACTTTTTTCTGAAAATATTGAGAAAGCAAAAGACAGTACTTTGAGCTTAACACTCTAATTTCAGATTATTCTTTGAATTAAATCAGATCAGGCGTGAATTTTATCATTTATTCTTTTACGTATACAATATTTTTTGAAATTCACGAAATTGATTTATATGGGCGTTGATTCTATGTCCATATACGTAATTAGGCCTTATGAAAAGGCCTAATAAAACTAGTTCAAAACGTAAGGAGTTTCCTGGTAAACGTAATAGTTCAGCCAGTTTGCAAACAGAAGTGATGAATGACCTCTCCAGGTACAAACAGGTGTTTTTGAAGGATCATCTCCTGGGAAATAATTTACAGGAATAATAGGATCTTTCCCAGCATCCAGATCGCGAATATACTCCTGCTGCAGAGTTTCAACATCATATTCTGGGTGACCTGACATATATACCTGTCGATGATCAGGAGACACTCCAAGGTAAAGACCTATTTCATCACTTGATGCCAGAACGTTGATGTCGGTTCTGTTTTTAATAACATCGAGTGGGAAATCACAGTAGCGTGAAACAGGTGCTCTAAAGACATCATCAAAGCCCCTTGTAATAGTATCAATCTGATCAGATAAAGATACATCATAAATACCAGAGAGCTTAGTATCTCTAAAGATAATATCAATATTGTAAAAAGCTTTTAAAGCTGCGGCTACACCCCAGCATGAAAAGAATGTGGATGTGACATTTTTAGAACTCCACAATAAGATCTTTTTTAGCTTCTCCCAATAAGTAACATCTTTGAATTCAGTCTGATCTAGCGCAGCACCAGTTACTATCATGCCATCAAACTTTTTATTTCTTATATCCTCAAAATCCTTATAGAAGGTATCCATATGTGACTGAGGTGTATTTTTGGTTATATGGTCATCAACTCTTAACAGGGTAATATTTACCTGCAAAGGAGAATTGGATAGTTTACGCATGTACTGAATTTCAGTATTGATTTTCTTTGGCATCAGGTTTAAAAACAGCAGATCAAGAGGTCTGATATCCTGATGTAAAGATCGATCTTCGGTCATCACAAAGACCTGTTCTGAATTAAGCACAGCCTTCGCTGGAAGATTATTTGGAATATTAATTGGCATAAGTCCTCCTTAAAGTTTCAAAAGTGAAACTAGAGCGCTTATCTTACCTGTGGTAAAGAGATAGATAATTATAGTAAACGTGATTAAGTGTCTGATTTTATCACTAAAACACTTAAAAATGCATAATCTAAAAACAAAAAAACCTGAATCAATGATTCAGGCTTCTTATGAAAAGTTGGCGGAACG
>JBJEWY010000090.1:0-26010 GCA_051885305.1 Succinivibrio sp.
TTCAGTTTGAATATAAGGCAACTGAATAGGACTCTCATCGGTAATGACTTCAGTATCAGGTGTTTTTTGTAATGAACTTAAGTCTCTGATTGCATTTGTCTGCATCTCAATTCTGTCAGCACCATCAGAGAGATCCTGCTCATTATCCATTAGCTCGTGTTTATTTGTGAGCTCCCAATCAGCTTCAATTATTTCATTTACATTCTTTTGTTCATGATCTGCAGGTAGAACTTCAGGAAGCAGTTCAATTTCATCAATTGCTGCTTTTTCTAAAACTGCATTTTTCTCCATAATTGGATAAAAAGCTTCAGGATCTTTTTCTGCATGGTTGCATTCGTTAGTAAAGCCTATGAGTTTTATCTGCTCGTCAAGACTTGCAGGTGATTTATCCTCCAACGCTGCTTTAATGTCGTTTCCTGAAAGTCCCAAGTAATACTGCATACACTCAAGACTATCTAATGCTTTCTGTTTGTTTTCAAGCTGCTGTGGACTTAACTCAGTTTCATCTTTACTGATGATTTCAGGCTCTATTGGAACTTCTTTAGTAAACCATTGAGATTTAACAGCAATCACAATATCTTTGATCAGCTCTTTGCTGCTTGAAAGAGAGTCATGAATACCTGCTCCTATGCCATGCAGATCTTCTTTAAGATTATCCTTGTGAGATACTCTTGAAGCAGTTCCATCAATCGTCGCCATTTTTTACTCCTTTGTCTTTATCGTTCTATATCAGCTGATTTATGTGCAGTGAAAATTGATTGTGTGCCAGTAGCTTTTTCTGCTTCTGCTGCAGGTACAGGTGCAGCATATTTCTCAAAAACTGGAACAATATGCTCTTTGTAATCAGCAAAAAAAGCTTTCCTTTCTTTCAGTTCTTTTTGTTGAGAGTAATCAGAAGTGTACATATAGTCTTCCTTTCCCTTCAAAATGCTATCAACGTAATCCTTGATGTGAGTTGAAAGATCGGAATTTGCAGGTTCACTTCCTATGTCATATCTAAAATGCTCATAGCTTTCATCTTTAAATCCGATGCCAGAGTCATCCTTTTTGAAGTAAAGAACTGAAAACTTTGATTTGTCATAACCACTATCAAGAGGATAGTTATTGTTCATTTCTTGAACAACTTCATTTGCTTTACTTAATGGCAGAAACCTGTTTTTACCAAATGATTTGTTTAATTTTCCACTTTCAGACCAGTGAAGATATGCCATAGGAGGCATTTCACCTTTCAGAGTCTGGCTTAAAGTTTTTGGATCATTAGCAATAGCATCAACAAGACGTTCTACAGACCACTCTTCACGCTCTTCTCTGGTTTTTGAGTTTCCTTCAGGAACAATAATTTTGCTGTAGATTTTTTCAAAAGTATCAAAATCTAAATTTTTGAAATAGCCTTGTTCTTTTCCCTGACTGTAGATTTCCTTATGATCTTTAGCAACATCTTCTAAATCAGAACTTAACTGCTTAATCAGATCGGAATTTTCTCTTTGTTCAGTCAATGCCTTAGCATCAGTTATAGCTGTATCGAGGTTCTGCTGTGTGATAGGCTCTGAATCAGTTAAAAGTTTTTGTGCCTGACAAGCTTCCTTAGCTTTAATGTATTCAGGATCAAAGCTCATGATAAAGTCAGAGATTTTTTCTGCATCACTTGCTGCTTTTAGAATTTCCTTTGGCTCTTTCTTTAAAACTTCGACCCAGCTTTTTATATATGCTTTATGGTTATCAGCAATTTTAGGCTCAATGCCTAACTGCATACAGAGCATGGCACTTGCAATTTCAGCTCTTAGTTCTTCTCTGGCATATCCAGGAGAGCTAAATTTTCCTGTCAATGGTCTGTCTAATCTAGATTTATGACCAGTCCAATGCCCAAGTTCATGCAGAGCTGTTGCATAATAATCAGTTGGATCTTTATATTGTGTTTTTAATGGTAGCTCAATTGAATCTGTTGCAGGTCTGTAGCATGGTGTTTGACAGGTTAATTCATTTTTGATGTCAGCTTTTGATGCTACAAGAATGTTTTCTGCTTTTTCATTTGGCGACCATTTATGATCTGGCTGTTCAACTTCTGGTAATTTAGGTAGATTTAAACCTTCAAACTGTTCGACATTAAAAACCATAAAAGGCTTAGGAAACATTTTTTCTTCGTATTGTTTCAGCCCATTTTCGTCAAGAATTGGATTACCTTCTTCATCCTTAACTACAACTTGAGTAGGCTTGAAATTGAAACCCCAGATGCAGTGCTCGCCTTTTTTGACTTTACCTCCGAGCTCATTAGCCTGAGCCATTGTCATAAAGCGTGGATCTGTATATCCTCTCATATAACTTTGAAGTGCAAAGTTAAATGAGTTCATGCCCCTATATACTGTTCCAGATGCAGGATTGAAAGGTTTAATGTAGCTGAACTTATCAAAGCCAGATCTCCAAGGAAGAGTTTCCTCTTCAAGTGCTTTGATAAAGACATCTGCTATTTCTTTTGCAGTGTCAGTGTAATGATCTTTCTTCTGAAAGTTTTTCTTATTGTAAGCCATGAGATTAAACCTCTTCAGCAGCTAA
Organism: Succinivibrio sp.; assembly: GCA_051885305.1. GTDB lineage: Bacteria > Pseudomonadota > Gammaproteobacteria > Enterobacterales > Succinivibrionaceae > Succinivibrio. The sequence goes on from JBJEWY010000090.1 coordinate 2,551, forward strand.
GAGTAATTCTGCCTCTGCATCTTCTTCTGCTATCTCCTGCTGAGACCTAACATCGTTATCAGAGTAGCCGACAGCTTCAGCTTCCTCTCTTGTTATGAATAATTCAGGAGCAGTTTCTGCAAGTTGCTGGATCCTTCTATTTAATCTGTCAGCTAGAACATTGTTGCTTATAGCAGCAGCTACGCTTCTGTTAATTTGTTCTGTCATATTTTTTTGTCCTTTTTATGTCTTTTTTTAAGTTTGCTAAATTTGTTTTTAACTTTCTAAAATAAGGAGTTGGCAAATTTTTTTAACTAAAAATTAAGTGTTTTTAAGTGTCTTTTTTTATGCTATATTTCTCTTTTAAAAAATAACCTGTTGAAAGATAAAGATTTAATATTCTCAATTAGAGAACAGCATAAGGCTAAAAAGCAGCACAGCATCTCTAAAAAGGACTATTAAATTCTTTGCTTTTTCCTTAATTGGAGTTTCTCTAAGCGTTTCTGCTGAAAACTCTGCAGATAACTTTGATGCTTTAGCTTCAAAGTGTGCTCCTGATGTGTCTAAAGACACTCTTCACGCACTTGTTCTGACAGAAAGTAGCATGAATCCTTATGCTGTTGCTGTTGTCGGTCAGAAAGTTACTCAGCCTATATCTATTTCTGAAGCCCTTTCTCTTGTCAAAAAACTAGATGCTACAGGTGCAAACTATTCTCTTGGTCTTGGCCAGATTAACGTTAAGAATTTCAAAACTCTTGGTGTTACCGCAGAAGAGATGTTTGATCCTTGTGAAAATTTAAAAGCTACTCAATACATACTAAAAGACTGTTTTGTAAGAGCAAAGGCAAAAGATAAATCTCAAGGAAAGCAGTTAGGGGATGCACTTTCTTGCTACTACTCTGGTAATGAAAAAACTAGATATAAAGGGTACGTTCAAAAAGTGATTGCTAATTCTGATAAATACACTTCTGTCAGAATTCCTTCAATAAAAGAAGCAAAAAAAGAATTGAATAACAGTCCTGCAACATCTGCAGGATCTGAATCAATCGTGATCAGTTCTGATCATGTAACAGGTAGCCTGATCAGCTCTAATTCAGCTCCGTCAGGTCTCATTTTTTAAGGAAAATAATATGAATATAAAGTTAGTTAAAAACCTTGGTTTGTGTTCTCTGATTGTAGGTCTATGTGTGCTTGATCAGGCAGTTGCAGCAGGCGCAACAGACGTTAAATCAAAACTTCAGACAATTTTGGATGTCGTTCAGGCCTGCGGTGTTGTAGTTGCTACAGGTGCTATCTGTTGGGCAGGTTTCAAAATTGCCTTCCAGGGTGAATCATTACGTAATGTTGCAGGCCCTTTAATTGGCGGCATTATTGTTGGTTGTGCAGCATACTTTGGTGCTCTGTTAGTTAACTAAAAGTAGGGGAGAGCATCAATGTCAGATCAAGAAAACAAGTACGTGCTAAATAATGCTCCTATCTTTAAAGGCGCAACCAGACCTCCTTGTGTTTTAGGAATACCGCTCACGCCATTTGTGTTCGTGGCTGGTGGCATTCTCATTGCAAGTCTTGTTATATGGCTCCCATTGGTGTTCTCCCTTATTCCGATCCTGTGGATCATGCACAAAATAGCTAAGGATGATGATCAGAGATTTTTACAGCTCTGGCTGTCATACAAGCTCAATATTCTTGGCAGTAACAGGCACTTGTTTACTGGATATAACTCTTTATTCCCAGTTATTTATAAAAAAGACACTAAGAGACACTAAATGCAAGAAGAACTACTAGAGAACAGAGTACGCCTGATGCAGTCTGCTAAGAGCGTAGGAAAATTTATCAATTTGTCATCTGTAATTGCACCTTCTGTCGTCATCGGTAGAGATGGTGAATTAGTGACAACCTGGAAAGTTCAGGGAATGGCTTTTGAGACCAGTGAAGACATCACTTTAGATGGTGCTATCAATTCTCTGAATATTCTTTATCGTTCACTTGCTTCAAGTAAGACTGCTCTTGCAGTCCAAATTCATCGACTAAGAAGACCTATGACAGATGAGCTGTCAGCTTGTGAAGAAGCAGGCTTTGCTCATAATCTTTCAAAAGCCTATAACAAAAAGATAGGTCATGAGTCTTTAATGTCAACAGAGCTATATTTCACTCTTATTGAAAAGAGAAAATCATTAAAGAAAAGAAAGCGTACAGCAGAAGTTATCAAGCAAGAGCTTCTAGCTCGTTTAGAAGTTTTCAATAAGATTGCTGAAAATGTAGAGCGTTCTTTAAGCTCTTTTTCTCCTAAGAGATTAGGTGAATATAAGAAAAATGGCAGAGAATATTCTTCACAGTTATCTTTCTATAACTTTCTTGTTACTGGCTTGTGGCAAGAAGTAGTTATTCCAAAATGTCCTTTATATGAAGCCTTGATGCCAGAAGCTATCTTTACAGGATCAGACTTCTTAGAGATACAAAGTGCAAACGGTCATAAGTTTGTGCAGTCTTTAGAGTTTAAAGACTATGCTCAAAGTAGTTATTCAGGCATTTTAGACGGCCTTTTATATCCAGATGTTAATGCAGTTAAGAAGCCTTACATCTTTATTGAAACTCAAACATTTTGCTTCTTATCAAGATATGATGGTCAGCATTTCTTAGAATTACAACAAAAGCAGTTACTTTCATCTGAAGATGCTGGCGTTTCTCAAATTCAGGCTATGTCCGCTGCTATTGATGGTGTTGTAAACGGTGATTTCTCTATCGGTGAGTACAGCTACAGCTTAACTTTGTTTGCTGATTCTTATCAGGAAGTAAAGCAGAACACAGCAGATGCAGCTAAGAAGCTTCAAGATGAAGGCTTTTTAACTTTCCTAAGTACTTTGGCACTTCCAGCAGCATTTTTCTCACAGTTACCATGTAACTTAGCTTTGCGACCTCGTCTGGCAAAGATCACATCTGTTAACTTTGCACAGTTAGCACCACTTCATAACTTTATTTCAGGCAAAAGAGACGGTAATCCTTGGGGTGAAGCTCTAGCTCTGCTACAGACTCCATCAAATCAGCCTTACTACTTTAACTTCCATACAAGTCCTATTGGCGAAGACTCTTTTGATAAAAAGACTCTAGCTCATACCACTATTATCGGTACATCAGGCTCTGGTAAGACTGTTTTAATGAACTTCCTGCTTTCAATGGCACAGAAGTACAGAACACCAACACAGAAGATGACAACCGTCTATTTCGATAAAGATCGTGGTGCTGAAATTGCCATTCGTGCGCTACATGGTGGTTATTTAACCGTTGAAAACGGCAAGCCTACAGGGTTTAATCCATTTCAGCTTGAATCAAATAAGGCAAATATTCAGTATTTGATTTCATTTGTTAAGTTGCTTTTGTCTATGGATGGAATGCCTATCACCGCTGCTGAAGAACAGCAGATCCAGCACGCTGTAGAAGGTGTGATGAGTATGCCTAAAGAGTTAAGAAGACTGGGCTTAGTTCCTCAGAACTTAACCGATGGTTTAACTCGTGAAGAAAGACAAAACTCACTTTCAGTACGTCTTAAAAAGTGGTGTGAAGGCGGTGATCTTGGTTGGGTGTTCGATAACGAAACAGATTTACTCGACTTTGATGCTTATCCAAATTATGGAATTGATGGCACTGCATTCTTAGACAATAAAGCTGTACGCACACCTATAGCTTTCTATCTATTAAAGCGCATGGATCAAGTAATTGACGGCAGAAGATTCATCTTTGTGATGGATGAGTTCTGGAAGTGGTTGCTTGATGAAGCTTTTAGAACTTTTGCTTTTGATAAGTTAAAAACAATGCGTAAACAGAACGGCTTTGGCGTGTTCGCAACTCAGTCACCATCTGACGTGCTTAATTCTGAAATTGCAAAAGCTGTTATTGAGCAGTCAGCAACTCAAATCTTTTTACCAAATCCAAAGGCAGATAAAAAAGAGTACATCGAGGGCTTTAAGGTCTCAGAAGCCGAGTTTATGTGGATACAAGGCTTAAAAGAAGACTCAAGAATGATGCTGATTAAGCAAGGCTCACGAAGTGCAATCTGTAAGCTTGATTTAGGCTGGGCTAAAGAGCCTTTAAGAGTGCTATCAGGCTCTACAGATAACATCAACCTGATTGAGCAGTTAAGAGCTCTTGTTGGAGACAATCCTGACAAATGGCTCAATCTGTTCCAACAGATAAAAAATGATTCTAAAACAGTAAAACAAATACAACAAAGGTATGGCACAGAGCCTGAATTATGGCTCTCTCACTATTTGGAGGAGTGTGTTCATGAAGATTAGTTTGCAGTTATCAGCGATAGCAGTTGCTGTATCGATGATTTCAACGTCAGCTTTCGCATCAGGTATTCCAACAGTCGATATTGCTAATTTGACTCAAAATTTAACTCAGTACATCGAAGAGTTTAATCAGGCATTAAAGCAGTATAAGACCTTAGAAAATCAGTACAAAGAAATGCAGAACACAGTGAATGAGCTGAAAAATGTCAATAATGCCATCGAAGGCATAAATAAGGTTGGATCTCTGATCTCAATTGTTGATTCTGTATGGGATAACGAATATCGAAAAATGATGGATATTTCCAACAGTGATTATTTTAAGACTGATGCATCTCTGGATGCTAATGGCATGAAGTTTAAAGAACACTATGCAAAGCAGTGCCAATATTTGATAAACGATGATTTAAAGAAAAACTGTAATGAACAAGCTGTTCTAAAAGCTAATGTAGATAACATTCCAGTTAAGCTGTACACAAATATGCAAGATCTGATTCAGGAAGGTCGTCAAGCTTACAACAAAGCTTCTAATGCACAAACAGCAAAAGATATTGCTGATGCTACTGCTGCTCTTAATTATGTTAACCAGAAATTTCAGACTCGTTTTAACGAAGCTCGTATGGCTAGAGAGCATTTTGAAAATCTTATAAGACAGGAGGAAGCTGAGTCAGAGGCTACAGTTGCTGCATGGGTTCAGTCGGATCCTGAAAATGTGAAGAATGTTCACTTCCGTTTTTGAGGTATAGCACATGCGAGGTCTATTTGAATGTGTTGGTGAAGATGTTATTAAAACTCCAATTTTAAACTTCACTCAACAGTTTTCTTCATCTCTGATTCCTACTTTAACTCCAATACTAGCAGTAGGATTAACTCTTTACTACGTATTGAAGGGCTATTTAGCTATGACAGGGCGATCTCAAGATTCTATCATGGAAATTCTGATCCATGGTTTTAAGGTTGCCCTGATAGCTTATATCTTTTTAAACACTGGAAATTTTATTGCTTACAGCTGGGATTTTCTTGATGCTGTAGAGCACACTGTATTAAGTGCAATGCCAGGTGCTCCCTCTTCCTCATGGAATGCTATTGATCAACTATGGGGAACCTTAATGGATATGACCACTAACTGCTCAAATCTGATCATGCAGTTGAAATGGTACGTCATCATATTTATGGCATTCGTTTTTGTTGTATTCATCATAGCAGTTGTTCTTCTTACATGTGCAGCTTTTGGAGTCCTTCTTATTACGACATTAAGTTTGGCTGTTGTATGTGGTTTTGGCCCTCTATTCGCAGGTTTTCTGTTTTTTCCTCTCACCAAATCTTGGTTTGATGGATGGCTGAAAATCTGCTTATCACTGACATTTACCAAAATTTTATTCTCTGCATTTCTTTCTCTTCTTTCAACAATTATGAATGAAATCATAAACAAGTGGGGACAACCATCAAACTCAGGAATGGGAGAAGTGATGGCTTACCTTCTAGGTATAACAATAATTCTATTTGCTGCAGCTTCTATGGTTCAAAAAATACCAAGTATTGCATCAACCATGATTGGAGGTGCAAATCTTAGTTTTGGTGGTGATGGTTCTGTAATGGGGGCAGCAACAGGAGCCATAAACAGAGCAGGTTCAACTATGGCTGCAGGAAAGCTTGCTGCAGGAATAGCAACTCAAGGTACAGGAGCTGCATTGTCAGCTGCAGGTAAATTAGGGGGAGCTTCAATTCAAGGAATTTCTGCTGCAGGTCGAGTTGGAATGTCAATGGCAAATCGAATAGGTCGCTCTCTTCAACAAATTGGAAGTAAATAATAAATGACAAATTTAAAGTGTATAAGTGGACTCTTGTGTTCAGTTTTAATGTTAGTTGCTGGTTGTGCTACACCTCCAAAGCCAACTCAGCCTGAAGGCAAGAAGATTGTAATTAATCCTCATGCTGATTTGGATCTTCTAGTAAAACTCAGAAAGGAAGAACTTAAAGCTCAGAAGAATAACAAATATGAAATTGATTTAAAGGAGATAGATGATGAACTTTCTAAATAAGAACAAAACCAATGTTTCATCAACTACTAATACTGTAAAAACTCGTGAAGCAGAAATGAATTGGGAAGTATCAAAAATTGAAATGATTGAAGCCAGTGAGCGTAAAGCCTGGGCTATTGTCAAAATCGTCAGCTTTGCGGTTGTTGCTTTATCTATCGCTATTATCAGTCTGTTTCCTCTAAAAACAACTGAGCCTTTTGTCATTCAAGTAGATAAGAGCACTGGTCTTACAGACATTTTGCACATTGCTGATGTTCAGGATGTCCCAGTAAGTGAAGTAATGGATAAATATTGGATCAATACATTCGTGCTTTCACGTGAGTCTTACGACTGGAATATGCTAAATGATCTCATTGAAAAGGTTCGTCAGCTATCAATTCCTATTGTGTATGAAACATACGCCCAGCAGTTCATGAAAACAGGAAAGCAGGATCCTTTGGATGACAAGTTAAAAGATAACTTCCGCATTGTTGTCAATGTAAAGAGTGTAGTTATAAATCGTGGCAGAGAAAATGTTGCAACAGTTCGTTTTTCTAAAACTACTTTCAACAACGCCAATGGTCATACTGTAGGGACTAATAATTGGACAGCAAATATAAGTTTTGATTACTACCCAGAGTTTGACACTTCCGAAGCTACAAGACTTGTGAATCCTTTCGGCTTTAAAGTGCTCTCTTACCAGGTTGATCCTGAGTTGAATTAAGGTGGTTAAGATGGTTCATAAATCACTTTTAACAGCGGTAATATCAGCTGCTTTATTCAGTTCACAAGCTTTTGCTTTAGCAACACCTTCAAACAGCAAGTTAGATAGCAGAATCCAGTATGTGAATTATTCAGAGCACAATGTAACTAAGATTAAGGCAGTAAATGGCTACATAACAACCATCACTTTTTCATCAGGTGAAACTGTATCTAATTATGGTTCTGGCTATTCTACAGCATGGGAGTTTGCTGCAGCTGATAATCACTTCTTCTTAAAGCCAAAAGACAAAGAAGCAACAACAAATATTGTTATTGTCACCAATAAACACACATATTCAATTGATGTTGAACTGGTTGCAGACGAAAAAGCGGCAACATATCTGCTTGTATATAAATATCCTGAAGACGAGGCAAAGCTAAAAGAGCGTAAAGCTCACATCAAAAAGTTAACTGATGAGCTTGAAAGAACTGATCCTAATGTTGCTGAGGAACGCCCTGTTGGAAACTACCAGTACACGATGAACTTTGGCAAGGATGAAGGCTCACTAGATCTAGCTCCAGCACTTGTCTATGACAATGGTCAATTTACCTACTTCAGATTTAACTCTCAGAAGGATTTTCCTGCAATCTACAGAGTATCAAGTGATGGTGAATCTATCGTGAACTCTCACGTAGAAAAGGGCGTGCTAGTCGTTCATGGCGTTTATAAAGAGTATCGCTTAAGAGCAGGAAAGTCCGTAGTAGGTGTTTATAACGAAAACTATAGTGGTGGTGATTTACAGCCAGCATCTGGCACTACTGTAAGCAGCGTTTCACGAGAGGTCATCAAATAATGTCAGATCAGCCAAAAAATCCAGAGCAGAACGAAAATCATGACTATACACAGCAAGGAATTCCTTCTGTAGCACAAAATAACGTAGTGACACCTAATCAGAAAAATGCAAAGAAATTGCTTTTTCTTGCCTTTTTGATTGGTTTAGCAGCTCTAATCTGGGGTTTAACTCACTTTAAAGGCAGTTCTTCAGATGATGCTGATAAGCAGGCTAATGGCAATAACCTGCAGGCTTTAACTTCATCTAAGTCTGTAACAAAGCCTGTTTTACCTCCTAAAGATCCAGAGCCAGATCCTGTGTTGCCACAGCAGACACAGCAACCACTTGATGATCTTCCTCCATTAACCGCACAAGCTGATGCTTCAGGTCGTGTTCAGGTTACATCAGGTTCAACAATAAGTGTTGTTGGCGCAAATGGTGAAGTTGAAGTTACTACAGAGCAGCTAAAATTTGCAGCCCCTATGATGGGAAACGTTATCAACAATTCTAACGAGAGTAACAGAGGGTATTCACAGGAAGGTTATTCTGAAAACGATAGAAACAGCGTTCTAGAAACTTATAAAAACAGCATGAATAGTATCAATGGCGGTTCTGAGTCAAACCTTACCTCAAGAATGAAAGCAATGGAGACTCCTGATGGCACTGCAAGAGTAATCAGACAGCCAAGTTTAACTTTAGCAAAAGGTACCATGATTGAGTGCATCTTAGAGACTCGTGTAGATACTTCCGTGCCTGGTATGGCTTCATGTGTCATTCCACAGAACATTTATTCGATGGATGGCAGAGTTCTCTTAATTGAGAAAGGTACAAAGGCTATTGGTGAGTATCAGGGAGCAGTCCAAAATGGTCTTGAGCGTATTTTCATGCTTTGGTCAGAGCTTAGAACTCCTGAAGGTTTAGCTGTATCACTTTCTTCCCCTACTACAGATGCATTAGGCGGTGCAGGTATGGGAGGATATACCGATCATCACTGGTGGAAGCGTTTTGGTAATGCACTGATGTTCTCGATGGTAGCAGATGCTTTTCAGTATGCAGTAAATACTGCTAACTCTAACACCACTAATAACAATGTAACTTATGAGAACTCATCTGATGGCATGGATGAGATCATCAAAGCAGCAATGCAGCAGTCTGGCAACATTCCTCCAACTCTTATTAAGAACGCTGGCGAACGTGTTGGCATCTTTGTTGCTCGTGATGTTAATTTCTCTAGTGTTTATAGCCTACAGAAAAGGTAGCTCACTATGGCACTGAAAAAAGATACGACTGTTAGCTATTTATTAGAGGACTTTAAGCAGTTCTTTGATGATCCTGATGTTACTGAAATCTGTGTAAATGCTCCAGGCGAAGTCTGGTGCGAAAACAAAGGAAAGTGGGTTTGCACAAAGGTTGAAAAACTTACTTATGATCGACTGCTACAACTAGGAATCGCCGTAGCAAAGTACGCTAATACCGAGTTTGGAGAAAATGCTCCAATAGTTTCCGCTGTACTCCCAAATGGTGAACGTTCCCAGTTTGTAATGCCGCCTGCATGTAAAGATGGCACTATTTCAATAACAATCAGAAAACCTAGTTTTTATGTACGTTCAATGGAAGATTACGAAAGTAATAACTTCTTTTCCAACGTTAAACCTGCAGCTCATTTAAGTGTTGAAGATCAGGAACTGATGCAGATGCAGCAGAAAATACTTGTTGAGCAAGACGGTCAAAAACAGGCGTTGATGAGAGCTCAATTTTTACAAAGAGCCGTTGTGCTCGGTAAAAATATCATCATCGCAGGTGAAACTGGCTCAGGTAAGACTACTTTCATGAAGACTCTCATGCAGTCTATACCTACAGATCAAAGACTAATCACGATTGAAGATGTTCCTGAATTACTATGGGGACTTCCTAATCATCATAATGTGGTCAATCTTTTATATCCATCTGAAGCTAAAGACGATGCAGTAATTACTGCAGCATCATTGATGCGTTCATGCTTACGTATGAAGCCAGATCGCATCCTGTTAGCTGAGTTGCGTGGCGGAGAAACATTTGATTTCTTGAATGTGTGCCTTTCAGGTCATGGAGGCACCATCACTTCATGCCACGCTGGAAGCTCTAAAGGCGTTTTTGAATATCTTGCTTTAAAAGTGATGCAGTCTTCCGTAGGAAAAAGTCTTCCATATCCAGTCATTTTCAAGCTCTTACATCTGGTTTTAGATGTAATTGTCTGCATTCATAACGACAAACAGAACGGCTTAGGTCGTCATATCACTGAGTTATGGTATGACCCTGAATCAAAGTTTAAGGAGTATTAAATGGGACAGCCAAAAAAGAAATTTAAGCTTAACATGATGTATGTAGTCCCTGTATTGGTGATTATTGGCTTTATAGCACTATGTTATGTAGGCTCTCTTCTTTTAATGCACTTAAACGGATTGCCTTTAGAAAAGGCTGGCCCTTTTACTGCTTTTAGATACTTTCCTATCTATAAAAATTCACCTGTAAAGTCTGTAAGGCTTACAGTGATTTTCTGTGCTGCATTTCCTTTTTTAGTAAGTGCAGGCATTGCAGTTCTCTTTTACATCACTAAATACAAGCCTCGTGCGTTGCATGGTGATGCACGTTTTGCAACTTACATGGAGATTAAAAAAGCAGGACTTGTTGCTCGTGACAGCTATGACAAGACAATTTTGGTAGGTCAGTATAAAGAACACGGTCGAAACGAATATTTATGCTATGGTGGTTATCAGTTTGTGATGCTAGCAGCTCCAACACGCTCTGGAAAAGGCGTAGGTGTAGTTATTCCAAATTGTCTTAATTACAGTGATTCTCTGGTTGTTCTTGATATTAAGCTTGAAAACTTTGAAAAAACTGCTGGATTTAGAGCAAAAAGCGGTCAGGAAGTTTACCTTTTTGCTCCATATGATGAATGTGAGTCAGAAAGACAGGAAGGTAAACCTGCACCTATGAGGACTCACCGCTACAATCCTTTAGGCTATGTGAGCTCTGATCCTGTAGATAGAATTGGTGATATAGACTCAATTGCTCAGGCTTTTTACAACAATCCAAACTCTAAAGATAAGTTCTTTGATGAACAGGCTAAAGATCTGTTTCGTGGCATAACAATGCTTGTTTTAGAGACTCCAGGTATTCCTCATACTTTAGGAGAAGTATTCAGACAGTCATCTGGCTATGGAAAAGCTCTTCCAGAGCATCTTAATGAGATGATTGAAAAGGCAAAAGCAGAAGGCAGGCCATATTCTGATGAATGTGTTGCAGCAATTAGCCGTGTATGCACCTTATCTGATAATACCTTTGCTGGTGTCAAAGGCTCAATGCAGGTTCCTTTAATGCCATGGGCTAATGCTCGTGTAGATGCTGCAACCAGTGCCAATGATTTTGATTTAAGAGATGTTCGTAAAAAGAGAATGACCATCTATGTAGGCATTACTCCTAATAAGCTTGCAGAAGCTAAGAACATCATCAATCTTTTCTTTGATCAGCTCATTAACCTGAATACTAAGACACTGCCTCAACAAGACAAGTCACTTAAATACCAGTGCCTGATGATTTTAGATGAGTTTACAGCTGCAGGAAAAATCAATCAGATTGCTCAGTCTATTTCATATCAGGCTGGTTATAACATGAGAGTTCTGACCATTATTCAGAACAAATCTCAGTTAGAAGATGTTTATGGTAAGCCCGGTGCATTAACGCTGATGTCTAACCATGCCTTGATGATTATGTATGCACCATCACCTGTAGTGCAATCAGATGCTAATGAATACTCTGAAATGCTGGGCTATCAGACGGTTAAAAATACCTCTCATTCTCGTTCTTTTGGCAAGCAGGGCTCACGCTCAGACTCAACCTCTGATCAAAAAAGAGCTTTGATGCTTCCTCAAGAGTTAAAAGAGATGGATATGTGGGAAGAGATCGTGTCTCTTGAACACACTAAGCCTATTAGATGCGCCAAAATCAAGTATTTTGAAGATCCTACTTTTACAGCTCGTGTTGATTGGCAGATCCCTGAAATTCCTTTAGTTGATCTTGAAGAGTTCATGCAGAGCACAAAAGCTGGTGCCAAAATCCTTTCAAATACAAGCAAATCAGAAAATGAATCAGCAGATCTTGATCAAATAGGGAAAAACGATGTTCCAAGTCAAGATGAAATTATAAGTCGATTAGATCAGATCCCAGAAAATAAGCTTGGTGATGTTATATCACTTGTTAAGCAAAGTTCACCGCTTAACAAGCTAGGTATTCCTGAACTTAAGATGAATTATGGTGGTACGTCTGAGGATTCTAAAAAGAGAATGCTTTCTGACTTTTTTGAGTCTTCCCCTGATGATGAAACTTTGGATGATGTTTTAGAGCAGAGTGATCTTAGTGAAGATGAGCAAGAAACTCTGTCCCTTATGAAAGAATTTACAGCCGATGAGAATTCACAAAAAGGGCTTTTAGTTTCTGAAGATTACAAACAGGTTCAAGCAGCAGACGTCCTAGCTAAATTTGGTTTTAGCTCGATTAAAGAGTCCGATGAGATACCAGAAGATCTTGACAGTATCAATGCACAACTTGAGTCACTGTTTGGCAATGCTTTAAGTGCTTAATCCTATATGGCTGAAACAGAATTAGATCCAGAGTTAATCAATGAAGTTGCAATTTATATAACGCAACTTCAACTGAAGAGAACTCAAATGATTATTAAGGACAAGCAGGCGAAAGCAGATGCTCTTGAAGAGAAATTGAATTTTTTAACTAATGAAAAAGGAGTATTTAAAATGGCAGAATCTAATGAAAATGCAAAAAATCAGTCTGATAAGGTTCAGAATTACAAAATATACATTTATCAGAATCCTGAAATGACAACAATTGTTCCTAAAACAGGAAAAAATGCTGGAAAGACAATTGATGTTATGAGTGTTAAAGCTTTGCATAGAAATTATGAAATCAATGATACAACAGGCGAATTTGTCAAAAAAGATCCAACTTTCATGACATTAAAAAAGTACGGAGAAGAGCATGAGGATCTTAAACAGCTGGCTTCTCTCATCAAGCCAGGCATGCAGCTTCGTGTTAATGGCTATTTAACCTCTCACGAATATACATTTACTGATCAGAAAACAGGTGAGCTTCGTAAACAGACTGCAATTGAACTCAATGCAAATAGTCTGATGCTAGATCTTAGTCAGCAAGGTCTCAAGTCAATTTCTTTTGAACAGCAGAAGCGTGAAAATGACAAGCAGCAAGCACCAGAACTGTAACTGAACTGTGACAAGAATAGGGGAAATATTATGAAATTAAAGCGATTTATTGCTCTATCATTGATTGCATTATATTCATCTGCGACTTTAGCTATAAGTTCTGGAATTAGGAGCAATAAGGATGATGAGTGTGCTATCTGGTTGTGCCTTCCTGCAGCATTTGCAACAGGTGGATGCTCTTCAGCACATAGTGCATACATAAGTAGAATAACCGATGTTTCTTATCATGGTACAAGAAAATATACTGATCTTCCTGATTTTAAATACTGTGAAGAAAATGAGCCTGATAATTTACAAAGTACAGTCAATATTCCAAAAAGTGAAATGTCTTATGTTACTTATTATGAAATTAGAATGCCTGCTTACAATACTGCAACTCGCTGGAAATGGGTTTATAAAGAAGAACCTTCTCGTCAGTATGGCTGCGATAAAGTAGAAAAGAACAGATGTTATAAACGCCTGTATCAGGTAGTTGCTGCAGTATCTACAACCCCTGCAAGAACATTTGAATCAACAACTCCTATCCATAAATACAAAACCATAAACATAGGCGAACGTGCTTATACTGAAAAAACTGCACCTTACAGCTCAGTCTCAGAAGTCAGAGTAGATGGCAAAACAGTCGGCGAACGTTACTACAGATAGCAAAAGGCAGTTAAGCATGAACAGACTATTTATTGCTGAAAAGCCATCTGTAGGAAAGGCTATAGCTGAAGCTTTAGGCAAAACAAAATCAGATAAAGGCTACTGTGAGACAAAGTCAGGTGATGTTGTAACATGGTGCTTTGGTCACCTCATGGAGTTAGCTACTCCAGATGTTTATTTACCTGACGATGTTCCAATGACTAAGAGCGGATCGAAAGTCTGGCGTGAGCAAGATCTTCCGATTGTTCCTGACAGATGGAAGATTCAAGTTAAAACTGACTGTAAAGCTCAGTTTAATGTCATTAAAAAGCTCGTACAAAAATCAAACATCACCACTATTGTGAACTGCGGTGATCCTGATCGTGAAGGTCAGCTTTTAGTTGATGAGATTTTGTCTTTTATTGGTAATAAAAAGCCTGTTTTGCGTTACTGGTCTTCGGCTGTAGATAGTGTTTCAGTTAAAAGAGCTTTAGACTCACTGGAATCTAACGAAAAATATGCAGGCATGAGAAATGCTGCTTTAGGAAGAAGTCACGCTGATTGGCTCATTGGTATGAATGCAACAAGAGCATTTACTCTTGCTTCAAGAAGAAGTGGTAAAGGCTCTCTTCTTTCAGTCGGCCGAGTTCAGACACCAACGCTTAATCTTGTAGCTATACGAGATCATGAGATTAGTAACTTCAAGCCACAGACTTATTATGTGTTTAAAGGTAACTTTAAAGCTGCAAATAAGACTTTCACCGCTACACTGCAGTATGGTGAAAGTCAAAAAGGCCTGGATAGTGAAGGCAGACTGATTGATCTTAATGCTGCAAGATTTTTACAGCAAAAATTAGCTAATGCAAAAACGGCAAAAGTAATAGAGTTTGAGACTAAAAAGAAAGATAAGAATGCACCTTTAGTGTACTCTTTAGCATCAATTCAAGCCGAAGCAAATGCTAAATATGGCTACTCTGCAGAGCAAATACTCAATATATGCCAGGCACTTTATGAAAAGTACAAGCTCACTACTTATCCTCGTTCTGATTGTGAATACCTGCCAACAGTTCAACATCAGGATGCAGCAAAGGTTTTAAGAGCTTTATACTCATTTCATACTGAGCTTAAATCTACAATATCAAAGGCTAATCCATCTTTAAAATCCAAAGTATGGAACGATAGCAAAATAACCGCACATCACGGCATCATTCCAACGCAGCAAGTAGGCAATTTGTCTGAGTTAAAAGACGATGAAAGAAATGTATATATGCTTATTGTTAAGCGTTATTTAAGCCAGTTCTTTCCTTCTGCAAAACTTCTAGCTACGACCATTAAAATGGATGTGTCAGGTGAAGAATTTGCTTGTAAAGGCTCTGTAGTAGTTGAAAGTGGCTATTTAGTCGTTTATGGAGGTGAAGATGATGCTACAGAGCAAGACAAAAATGACGAAAAAGAAGACTCACAAAGTCTTCCAAAACTCACTGTAGGTGAAATTGTGGATGTTCTGAAGATAACTCCTGTAACAGCGCAGACAAAGCCTCCAGCATCTTTCACAGAAGGTACACTTATCAAAGCAATGCAAAATATTTATAACTTTGTGCCAGATGGCCCTTTTAAAAAGGTTTTGAAAGATGGTGATGGTATTGGAACAAGTGCAACAAGAGCAGGTATTATTGCTGAATTAAAGAGAAAAGGATTTTTAGAACTTGTTGGTAAAAAAATCAAAGCAACTCCTGTAGGGATTAAGCTGTTAGAAGAGCTTCCTGATTTATGTAAAAATCCAGTTCTCACAGCAATGTTTGAATCCCAGTTGAAACTTGTTGAAAGTGGGCAAATAACTTGTAAACAGTTTGAAGAAAAGCAGAAGTCTTTTGCTCTTCAGCTCGTTGAAAAAGCTTCAAAATTGACTATTTCTCTGCCAGGTGGTTCAGGTTCAACATCTAAAGGAGCCAAAATCCAAAGCAATAGAGCCAGATCTTTAAAATCAAAAGTGAATCCCTTTAAAAGGAAATAGAAATGGAAAGTCCTCTTAATTCATATAGAGCATTTGTTCTTTCTGAAATATATAAGCTCGGAGATGATTTTGCTCATGTAATGGCATTACTCAAAAATTCTTTGACATCAAAACAGGTAAATGCCTTATATAAACGCTCTTTACAACTCATGGATAGAATAGAAAATCTGAACCGAATCTTGTGGGGGCTTGAAATCTATATCAAGAGTGATCTCTTTAATAGGGAGAACAGTCAAGAAATTACCTGCATTTTTAATGAGTTAAGAGAAAATAATGAATTATCGGATATAAATTTAAGATTACAGAGTAGAAAGATAGTTGAATTAGTATTAGAATTAGTCGAAAGACAAAAACAAATATCACCTGATGAAATTGTTGGTTTAGTATAATTAAGATTTCAATAGAAGGAACTTAGCAAATGAAATTTTATTCTGTTATTGCTGTTACATTAGTTGCAACCGTCACTTTATCAGGTTGTGGTGAAAAGAAAATTGAGCCTAACAATTATTACTGTACTGGTACCTTTCACGGAGGAAAGTACGATAGAGAAGAATTAGAAGAACTTGCAAAAAAAGGTCAAATTGACAATGTAGAAGACTTTTTAGAGCAGTGTAGATTAAAAAAATTAGGTTCTAACAGTGAGGCATTAAAAAAGGCTACATCCGATGCAATAAAGTGCCAGCACAATAGTTTTGGCCTTTCACCTGAAGAAAAAGTTGAAAATGATAAATGCAGAAATGCACCAAAGGCTCTGATTGAAAAGTGGAAAAAAGAAGCAGAGCAAATGTAATCTGTAGTATATCAAGCCTTGCTTCTGCAGGGCTTTTTAATAGGAGATAGTCAAATGAATCCGCAACTTGTTCAATTTTTGTCCGCTTGTAAAGATCAGCTAGATTATTATGAATCTCTTGAAAAAACCTATGGTTATTGCAAGCAATCTATTTTTTTATGGTTAATATTTACTGCATTAAAAATAGTTCTGTTATCTCCGATCCTTGCAAGCTTTACATTGTGGTGCCTAGAGTTTATTTATATTGGTGAAGCTATACAGTCTCTTTTTGGAAGAGAACCATGTATGTACGCTTTCATGTCTTTATTTGCAGTTGCTATTCTCATGCTGTCAATTAAGAAAAGAATAGATAACAAGCGAACAATCAAAGATATTAAAAAGATTTTTTCAAGTCCTGAATACTATACTTTTTATCAACAGGCTTCTTCTGTTCTTGGTGAAAAGTATTGCACAGCCCATGCCTGTGGTAAGTTTCTTGAATATATTTCTAGCGGACGATGTGCTGATCTTATGATGGCAAAGAACATCTATGAACAGGAACTAGCTCAAGAAAGACTTGAACAGGCTATCAGAGATCGAATTTCTGCAGATCTAGCTGCTGAACAGCGAGAGCAGCGAGAAAAGGCATCAAGAAGAGCTGCTGAAGAACAGATGCGACAGAATGAATATCAAAGACAGCTAAATATGAATCGTTAGATTTATTCTATAATCTTCAAAGAAGGTTTCGTGACTCACAAAAATTGAGGTGAATATGAGAATACCTGATAGATTACCAAATCCTCCAAAGTATAGGGACTTCCCAGAAATGACAAAAGAAGAGTGGGAAGATTACTACTCTTGCAGAGAAAAGTATGATATTGAAATGACGGAAGAAGAGAAGGAAAAAATCCGAAACGATGCATACACAATTTTCGAAAGTGGTAAAAAAGAGCAAGCTTTGCAGTTGCTAATGCAAATACCTGTAGAACCTTTTATTGCAATATCTTCAAAGATAGCAGGTGGTTTTAACGCCATAAAATACTTAAACCTGTCTGAGGCCAAAAAGGTGTATCCTAATGAGTTTTAACACATCCAACATAGATTCAGATCAATGGGTTTCATCAAGACAGCAAAACTTTCCGTTTGGGCAATTAGATCCAGTAATATCACAACGGTTGGTTTCTTTGGTTGGTGATGGTGTTGGAGCTTTTAGTGACTTTTGCATAAAGAGGGACGCAAGAAGTATTAAAGTTTTTGATCATTGTTGTGAGCAATTAAACACATTGCTTAAGAATGTCGCTCTAGAAAACAATATAGGAAAAATAGTTGATTTAGATTGCTATATGGTGGGGTTGTGTAGCTATCTTGAGATGTGCATGAAAAATGGACAAAGAATGCAACAGCTAACTGCTCTAAATAACTATTCAAAGCAGATTGATTGTTTGAAAGGGATTAAACGATTTTGTGCAAATTACAAAACTTATGAAAGTTACATCCCTCAAATTCAGGCTGCAGTACCAGGTGTAGATAGACAGTTTGCTCAGGGATTACCTTTAGATTCTGTACATAGAAGTTTAAATAGCATCATTGCATCTTTGCGCAATATGAATTTTGCCAATTACCTTTCGCCTGAATATTCAGAACTTTTAAATACAAGAGAAACATCATTAAAAAGAGCAAAAGCACTACATGCTCAACAGCAAATCGCATTTATGGATCGCTACTCCGCTGATTTCCCAATAGACAGCCAGTCTGAGATTTTCCTTAATAAAAGAGATGCGTTAGTAAAGAGTATTGATTCTGTACTAGAAAAAACTGCATTGGCTCTTTCAGCGAAAGAAGACAAGTCTCAAGAGTTTAACTCTAGCAAGAAAACAAAATCTTCTCCTGATATGGAGCGATAAAAGAGGTCATTCTATGAATATTCCTGATAAATTACCTAATCCTTCAAGATACGAGGGCACTCTATGCAAAAAGATGACAAAAGAGGATTGGATTGAGTACTTTGTGTGTAGAGAAAAGTATGATAGACCAATGAGCGATCAAGAAAAAGACAGAATTATGGAAGAAGCCGATAATTTGAGTGCTAGAGGCGAAGTAGATAGAGCAGCAGAACTTGCAATGAAAATTCCTATGAAACCATATTTGGCCTTTTGTTTAAAATGTGCTGAAGGCTTAGCTGCCTTGAAAGATTTTAACTTATATGAAGCAAAACTGGAGTACCCTGATGAATTCTAAAATTGACAGTACTCTTGACCCTACAGGCATATTGTCTTCTTTACGTTATCTTTCTACTAAAGAGTCAAGAGAAATATCAAAGCATGTCAATTATTTGGTAGAACATTTGTCTAGAAGTATTTCAAGGGATCGGTTTGCCAATTATTCTTTGTTTGACAATCACTGCAAAGCACTTCAGTTAATTATCAAAAATATAGCTAAAGAAGATAATCTTGAAAAAATGGTTGAAGCCGATTCATTATTAGTCGGATTATCCTCACAGTTAGAAGATTGCAGAAACAAAAGTAAAGCACATACGCAAAATGTAGTTAATTTCATAAAGCAGATGGATTCCTTATCTGCAATAAAAGAATTTTGTGAGTATTACAAAAGCTATAAAAACTATGAAATAGTAATGAAAACATCTCCTCAAGGTGTAAGGGGATGTGAACGATATAATCTTCCAGAAGATAATGTGTATCGTTGCTTCAACAGCAACATTTCTTCACTTAGGGCAATGATTCAAGCAAATTTGGCCCCTTCCGAATACGATAATCTGATTTATACAAGAATAAATATATTAAATAGAGCAAAAATGCTCTACATGAAAAGACAGATCCCTCTAATGAAGGAATTTGCACAAAAAAATCCTGATAACACTCTTTCCTATGCCTTTTCGCTCAATTGTAATGGTATTGAGAAAAATATAGAAACGCTATTGGCCAAAAATGCTTCTTTGCTGGAGATTGCTCCTAATACATTAAAAGAGCAAACTCAGAATAATAATCAACATACAAAAGATCATTCCAATGCCAGAAAAACAAAATCTTCTCCTGACATTGAGAGATAGTTTATTTAAGCCTTATAATCACTTCTCCCAAAACTTGTCAGATATTAGAGATGTACAGTAATTTCCCCAATCTTCCATGATCCTTCGTCTTTCAGAAATGTGCTTAGTTCTATCGTAAGCTCCTTTCAAAGGATCTTTTCTTTCATGTAATAGACACAATTCAACGGCATCAACATTGTATCTTTTTGATGCGTTTTCATCAGCACTTGCCCAGCACTTGAAAGATGATCTTGCAGTGCCGTGTTGCGTAATTGGTACAGGCTTGTTTGTTTTCGGATCAAGTATTGATTTATCAACAAATAACGGTGTTGTCTTAAACCTCTTATGCTCTTCATTTAACTGATAAATAACAGCTTTAAAGACTGAATCGCTATATGCCTTGCATAAATGTGACACAAAAACTATTTCAGAACGCTTTTCTATCCACTTTAGCAATTGTAAAGCTGCTTTCGAGAGGTAAATTGTTCTGTTTGCATTTTCCTTTTTGTTTTTATCGTGAGCAAGTGGAATAGTCCAAGTTTTCTCACGATAGTCAATTTCAGACCATTCCATGAGCCTTACGGCTTTAGATCTTGTTGCTGTTAGGATGGAAAAGATTAACTCGTAGGCGGCGACTGTATGTCGATTAAAACATGCTTTTATCAGTTTTGGTACATCTTTCCAATCAAGCGCTGCGTTATGAGATGGTTGTTTCTTCTTTGAATTTAAGGATTTGAGAATTATTCCCAGACTTCCATCCATATCAACTGGATTAGAGTCTGTGCGATACTTTTTTAAAATTGAATAATCAAAAACTCCTTTTATATGACCTTTCAGTTTAGATGCCATAAATGGCTTGTTCACGTATGGATCTTTTAAAATCTTCAGAATCTCATCAGATGTTATAGCACTAACGTCTTCATTCTGAATTACAGGATAAACATACGTTACCATCATAGAAGAATAATCTCTTTTCCCTTTCAGAGAATGTTTAAAAGCTCCACTTTCTTCTCTGAATTTTAAATACTCATCGCTTACTTTCCAGAAGGGATGTTTAATCGTTGTCTTTTTAGCTTCTTTTTCTTCTTTTTTGCGTTGAGCTCTTTTTAGCTCAGCAGGATCTTCTCCGTTGAAGACCATCTGTCTGTATTTTAGACAGAGTTTTTTGGCATCCTTGTAGGAAATAAGTTCACAGTTTCCAATAGTGCAGAATTTCTGCTTTCCATGAAAGTAATAGCGAATTTGGTAGGTTGAAGAGAATTCAGTTTTTCTCAAAACAAGACCAAAAGAGCCTCCTAATGAAAAGATTCCTTTTTGTTTGCTTTTTATAAGTTTTTTTAAGTCACATGTTTTAATTGGTGGCAGAATTTTAGGCATAATACACAGTAATAATAAAAACTTAACGATTATTCCCTCTTAAAAGCTCTTAAATGGTAAAATAACAATAGAGCAAGAAAGGTGGCATTTTTGCAAACGAACATTGCTCTTAATTTAATAACGATGTTTAAAAATAATACGTTGAAAAATAAAGTAAAAATTACTTGTATTACAGCCATTCTCTAATTGAGAATGAGTCTTTTTTGTTTCTTTTAAGCCCTGAATCGTCATCAATAATCTTGATCTGAATATTGAGAGCATTCCAAATCTGTTCCATGTTTTCACTTTTAACAAAGTCCTTTATACCGTCCCTGATCTTTCCTGGAAGAGTTTGGTATTTAGCATCTACCAGGTCATCAATTGCCTTTAAAAAGCTGTTTGGTGATACAATTCTTTCAAGAATATCTTTATTGGTTAAATTTTTCTTCATATATAAAAAATAACTGTAACTTTGTGTGTTAATAATAACACGTATTAAAAGTGAATTGGTAAAAATTATTGTCCTTATAATACAATGAAATAAGTATTTTTTCTTTCTAAAATAAGGAATTAAATTTTTAACTTTTTTAGATATATTTTGAAGTTTAAGAAATTTTGATGTAGAATAACAAAAGAGCTTAAACAGAGAACTGTTTAAGCTCATTGAAGTAATTATATGGAGTAATTATATCATGGTTTGTTGTAAAAACCAAGGTGTAATGACTGAATCTCATGCTGTCCTCGGTATCAGCACCATGTCCTTACTTAATCCCTTGATTTATAAGAATAATATTCCTGATTCTTATAATTATTATTTCTATCTTGTCTGGCATTTTACGTGAAATTTATTTAACCTTTTTCACTTCAATATAGAAAGGCTTTCTGATAGAAACAGATGCCATAGCAATACACTGAATCTATTGTCTCAGATAGCATAAAATTCTCTGCATAGCTCTTTTCTTCAATCTGGTCTATAGCCTGTAATGCAGTTTCCTTCATATTTCTGTCAATTTCAGATAGTTTAAGTTCAATGATTCAGCGACAATTAGCGTTATCATCAGCAATATCGGTTTTACTTCAAATTTCCTTTATTTTCTTATCTTGCTGTTGAGATAAAAGTCAGGGAAACACAGTTTTTTTTATGAAGAAATAGGATATCCATCTGCTATTTTAATTCACAGATGGATATGCTTGGCAAACAGAAAAAGTGATCTAAATTATTCAGTTAGCTCGATTGATATTGCACCAGTTCGCTCTTGCCCGATGAAATGAATAAATTAAGATCCTTGCAAGATCTTAAGCATCAGGCCAGACTTCTTTTGCTATCTCTGTAACCAGTCTGATTTTGTCCCACTGCTGCTGATGTGTAAGAACATTGCCTTCCTCTGTTGATGAAAAACCGCATTGTGTAGACAGGCATAACTGCTCAAGCGGCACATACTCTGATGCTTCTTTAATTCTCTGCTTTACTGTTTCCTTGTCTTCTAATTCAGGGAATTTTGAGGTGATAAGTCCAAGTACTACAGTCTGATCTTTTATAAATCTTAATGGTTTAAAATCACCTGCTCTGTCTGAATCATACTCAAGGAAGAATCCATCAACATTGCACTTGCCAAAGAGTAACTGTGCGACAGGTTCATAGCCGCCGGAACTGAACCATGTAGAACGGAAGTTTCCTCTGCAGATGTGCATGGTTAGAGTTAGATCATCTTCTTTTGCATCAACAATTCTGTTTATGACCTTTACGTATTGCTCCTGCACTTTTTTAAGATCACGTCCGTAACCTGAGTACAGTGCTGATTTTTCATCAGAGCAGAATTCTCCCCATGAAGTATCGTCTATCTGTAGGTATCTACATCCGTGGCTATAGAGAATTTTTACGCAGTCAATCCAGGCATTAGCAATATCGTCAAAGAGCAGATCGTCATTATCCTTGTAAAGCTCAATAGGCTCATAATCCTTATTTCTTACCACGCAGATCTGATAGAGCATGGAAGGTGAAGGAATGGTGTATTTGATAAGAGTGTCTTTTGCAATCTTTTTGAGTCTGTCAAAAGCTTCAACAAAAGGGTGGGACTCAGAGAATCCGATTTTTCCTGCAATTCGTACAGTTTCAGCCTTTGGTTGCACTCCTTCAAAATGTGTTGACCAGTTCTTTGCTCCAATGTGTTCAATTCCATCTAAGGCTGCCAAAAAGTCCAGATGCCAGAAAGAACGACGGAATTCTCCATCGGTTACGGCTTTCAGCCCATACTGCTTTTCAAGTTCCACTAGACGGACGATTTCCTCATCTTCAATTTTTGTGAGATCTTCTTTTGAGATTAGATTCTTGCTGTACAGATTTCTTGAAGATGTGATTTTTTCTGATCTTAAAAAAGATCCTACATGATCTGCTCTGAATGGAGGGAGAATATGAGCCATAGATACTCCTTATGTAAAACTGTTTAGAAAAAATAAAATGATCACCTTTAATTTTGGATCATGCCAAGAATTTTTCTAATACTAACTCAAGTTTTGCGATTCAAAATTAACTAACAAAACGCTTATAGATGCGGTC
>JBJEWY010000091.1:0-6496 GCA_051885305.1 Succinivibrio sp.
TTAAATTCGCTCCAAAAATTGAAAAAAGGGCTTCTTCAAAAGATGTTTCCTAAAAACGGTGAAAATATTCCAGAAATTAGTTTTCCTGAATTTTCGGACGCTTGGGAACAGCGTAAAGTTGGAGAGTTGTTAAAAGAAAGAAGAGAACAAGCGCCTGAAGACAGTGAATATCCTTTAATGGCTTTTATAGCAAATGAAGGTGTTGCTCCAAAAGGAGACCGTTATGATAGAAGTTCTTTAGTAAAAGATGCAGACAGCAAAAAGTACAAAAGAACAAAATTTGGTGATTTTATTTACAGTTCAAATAATTTGGAATCAGGATCAATAGGTTTAAATAAATTTGGAAATGCTTCTATATCACCTGTTTACAGCATTTTTTATTCAACAAATTTAGCAGACTCTGATTTTATAGGAAGATATTTTTTAAGAAAAGAATTCATTGGACAGATGATTCGTTGGAGACAAGGTGTTATGTATGGACAGTGGAAAATTCCTGAAACAGATTTTCTTAATATAAATATTTATGTTCCATCAAAGGTAGAACAAGAAAAAATTGGTCATTTTTTGAATGCATTAGACAACACAATTACCCTTCAGCAGCGTTGGCTTTTTTTACACACACAAACATACTTAAGGAGTATTTTGCATATGAATATATTACTATTCCATGAGTACTATGAAAATTGGATTTCTGTGTATAAAGACGGAGCAATAAGAAAGGTCACGCTTGATAAATACAAGATGACCTTAAGTTGGCTCAAAAAACTAATACCTACAGTCCATGTGAATGAAATGACACGCGTCGTGTATCAGAAGTTATTAAATGACTATGCTGAAAGCCACGAAAAACAGACAACAATGGATTTTCATCATCAACTCAAAGGAGCAATTCTTGATGCTGTAGATGAAGGCCTAATTGAAAGGGATCCTACAAGAAAAGCCATCATTAAAGGTAAAACATCAAGATGTAAAAAGCCCAAATTTTTAAGTCAATTTGAGCTTCATACCTTATTGTCTTCACTTGATCTTGGTGCTTCACTTAGCTTTGACTGGCTCATTCAGCTTATAGCAAAAACTGGAATGAGATTTTCAGAAGCTATCGCGCTTACGCCTAAAGATTTTGATTTTTCTC
This sequence comes from Succinivibrio sp., assembly GCA_051885305.1. GTDB lineage: Bacteria > Pseudomonadota > Gammaproteobacteria > Enterobacterales > Succinivibrionaceae > Succinivibrio. Next base: position 1,133 of record JBJEWY010000091.1, read on the forward strand.
ACCAAATCATATCTATTGAAAAGACATGGGATTACAAAGGTGATGGAGGATTCCTGCCTACTAAAAATAAGTCATCTATAAGAAAGATCCAAATTGATTGGCAGACTGTAATTAGATTTTCAGAACTAGTAAAAGATCTGCCTGAGGATAAGCCTATCTTTATAAAGGAAGGTGAAAAGATGTACAACTCAACAGTCAATGATCATCTTTTTAGAAAGTGTAAAAAAGCAGGTGTTCCTATAATTTCCTTGCACGGATTGAGGCACACTCATGCTTCTTTACTTCTCTTTGCAGGAGTATCCATAGCTAGCGTTGCCAGAAGATTAGGTCACGCCAGCATGAATACCACTCAAAAGACTTACCTACACATCATTCAAGAACTTGAAAATAAAGATGTAGACATTGTTATGAGATCACTAGCTAGTCTATAACAACCTCTTTTGCCAACGCTGTTACTTATCTTTGCAAAAGAGGGATAATCTCATCGACGATGAGTTCTTGAGATTTTTCTCTTACAACCTTGTTGTACCTTATCTTACTTAAGCTACCACCTTTTTCTTTAAACTCAGAAAAGTTTGTCTGTAACTCCATATAATCATCGTTGTAGTACTTAGCAGCATACTCAAGATCATTTAAAGCTACGCACCACTCATCTGCAAAAGATGTTAACTTCTTTTCTATGATCTCATCAATTCTTTCATTGATAACAGTGATGGCCTTCTTTCCTTTAAAAGAACTTGGATCTGCTTTTAAATTAAGCCATACGCCAGAGATAACTTCACCTAGTTTAGGATTCTTTTCCATAACACTTGCAATGTACTTATCAATAGCAGGATCGTTGATCTGCTTATAGCCAGATGCAGACTCTCCCATGTCGATATATCTCTGAATTAAGCTCACAAGATACTGATAATCTACCTTAATATCTGAATGAACAGATTCAAGTTCATAGTCGATATCAAAATCAATATCTATATCGTCAGGCTCAACTGGATCTACTTTTAATGATTGCACAAGATTTTGGTACTGCCCCAAGTACTTGTTGAACTCTTTTTCAGTCATGCTAAAGCCTGATATTTTAGAGATGGTATTAAAGATGGCAGAATCTTCCTTTGAAACGACTACATCAACTAGACTTGTTGAATCTGAAGAGTCATCTTCTGAAACGTCTTCAGCAAGTTTCTTTAGTGAAATTGAAAGTTCATCATCCCACTCCTCATAGGTCTTGATAGCTGTAATTGCTTTATCAATTGCTTGGAACTTTTTAACAAATGCTTTTCTAAGAACTTTTGGAGAATGCTCATTAAGATCTTCATGTGAAGGATCGGCCATAAAACCTTTAAACTCGGCCATGGCATCTTTTAATTTTTCCTTACACTCAGCATAGGTAGGAGCAATAACACTGTTTCCTCCACCTTGAGCATACAGATTTAAGGCTTTTTCAAACGCTCTCTTGAATCGTTCTGGAGTTTGGAATGTAACAATTTGACCGTAAGGCTTTTTCTCATTATAAATTCTGTTGGTACGAGAAAATGCCTGGATGATCCCCTGAGGACTCATTGGTTGTCTATCAATGAATAAGGTGGAAATCATTGGAGCATCAAAACCTGTTAGCAGACGATCAACAACTATCACAAGATCAAGTTGATTTTCACGCAACATGTACATACCGTGTTTTCTTGCTAAACGGTCATTTAGATCTTTGTTATAAGCAGGGATTGTACCTATATTAAAGTTGGTACCAAACATCTTGTTGTAATCTTTTAAAGATTCTTTCATCTCCTCTTGATTTGCTGTGGCACCATCCTCGTTTTCACCTACAGAATAGGTAATAGCAATCTTTGGAAAATCTGGGATTGCACATTTGATTTTTTCTTTTACATTACCGTCTGCTATGAATTGTTTAAACTCTTTGTAGTACTTTTGAGCTATCTCAATACTGCTACAAGTTAAGATTGCTTCAAAAGCTTCGCCATTAGGAACTAATCTAAACAAACTAGACGATCTGTTTACGATGTAATCTATAACCTCTTTTCTATGTCCTGGATTATCGTAGAGATCAAGTCCTTTAGAATTCTTATTAAAGCGCTTAAAGACTTCATCTTCTAACTGGAGTCTATCCATATCCCAGGCATCAGCTTCACTTTCAACAATCTTTAGATTAACAGCTAGCCTACACAACTCATCTTTTGAAAAGCCTGATGCTTGAATTTGGAAGCCGAGCACTGCACCATCATTTAAAGCTTCTTTGATGGTGTAAGAATGCAAACACTCTCCGTATTGGTCATATGTGGTTCTAGCAGCCAGTCCATTCTCTGCCTTTTTGTTTTCTTCAAAAATTGGCGTTCCAGTAAAACCATACCAAAGAGCTTTTTTAGTTGATGTATTAAAGAATTTATCAATCTCAATTTTGGCTTGACCGCTTACTGCTCGATGACACTCATCAACTACAAAAGCTACATTTTTAGATTTGATTTCATTTCCGATCTTATAGTAGCGATCTGACGTGTCATTAGCCTCTAATGCTCTTGTACACTTGTTTAACAAGCAGTCTAACTTTTGTTTTGTAGCAATGATGATGCAACGATCCTTGCTCTTTAAGCGCTGTTCTAATTGATAGGTATTAGCTGTTTCTGCAATATCATCACCTGTTACCGCTGCATAGGACGCAAAACTAATGGATGTTTGCTGATCTAGATCTTTTCTATCAATTAAAAAGACCGATTTATCAATATTAGGTATTTCCAGAAGATTTCTGGTTACGTGGAAAGAGGTAATAGTTTTACCAGATCCTGTAGTATGCCATACATAGCCAGATTCTTTTCTTGCAGATGCTGCTTTCACTGCTTCAATAGCATGGATTTGATAAGGTCTTAATAGCAACAGCTTTTTGGCTTTTTCATCAATAACACTGTACTTACCAACCATTAAGTGCGCTTGAGGAATATTCAAAGCTGCATGCGCAAATTTTAAATAATCTCTTACAGGTTGATTGTTCTTATCAACCCAAGTGCTTAAAAACTTTTCATTTAATTTTTCAGAATCGTCGTTAGCAGCAATGTACCTGGTATCAACACCGTTTGTCACGACAAACATTTGAACAAGACCAAATAAGCCTCTGAATTTACCTTGATTTATATACTTTTTAATTTGATTAAAGGCTTCTTTATAAGGATGACTTTGATTCTTTAACTCAATATGAATCATTGGGAAACCATTGATTAAAAGAGTTACATCAAAGCGTCTATCTCTGTCTGTATCATCCTGTTTTCTGCTTTGATATTGATTAATGATTTCATAGGTTGAATGACCTCCTGCTATATCTCGATTACTTATTGCATCGAGGTGCAGTTGTCCTAACGAAGCATCTTCTCGTAAAAGAGGAATTTGAGCTAATCCTCTTTCACCTGACAACCAAACTGCTGCTTTATAGGTAGACTCGGCTTTTTCCTTGATAAAGGACTTAATCTGCTCCATTTCTGAATCAGTAATCGGATGACCATCCAATTTGCGTGAATTCATGTTGCCAAGCTTTTCTCTGATGTTATTCCAAAGATCTTCTTCGGTTTTTAAATCAGGTCTATAGGTCCACTGAGAATCACCGTCAGCAAGTTCATGGATCAGTTTGTTTTCTAAAATAGATTCGTTTTCAGCCATTTTCAACACCTAATGTCTCAAACAATCATATACAATTTTTTTGGCTACACTGCTTCTATAACACCTGCTACCATCCAGATCTATTCGCAATCTTTCCCTTACTCTCATTAAAGAGAAACCTAAAAGGTTTTGTCCTTTCCAACAATCAAGATCTCTTCTATTAGCATCGAGTATGGATAATCCGATTCCCCAGATATACTCTTTTACGGTGCATTCAGCCAAAATAGCATCATCTGTTGATAATAAGCATGAGCACAATTCATCATCCTGCTCAAATTTTGCCATCAAACCTTCGTAAACAACAACCTGTCTTAGACCATTCCAAATTACATCGTCATAACCTGACACTTGTCTTCCAAGTTCATTGATTTCATCAGGATCCTCTGAGTCTAAAATTTGTTCTGCAATGTCGTCATCATTAAAGGTAAGTGCTTTTGTGTACATCAAGAATTGCTCTACACAAAAGAACTCATCCTCTCCTATAGCAAATGTAGATGGGTAGCGATTGCTTAAATAGCCATAATCTCCATTGGGACTATCAAAACAAATTAATTTCACGATGGGATACCTACTTTTTCCACTGCAAGTTCTAATTCAAGATCATGCAATCCAGGATAAGCTTTAATTAAAAAGTCAAGTGGGACTTTTTTTAATACTTCAGAGCTTGGAAGAGCATAAAACCATTGATAGTAAGCATAGAAGCGACCAATCCAATCAGGCATAAAGCCATCTAACGCTTTTCCATTCTTTAACTGATAGTTATCAACTTTGCAGAAATACTCAAAGAGATCGAGGTAATCTTTAGTACTTACATACGCTTGAGAAATATCAATGTAATGACGGGTTTTGCTGTTCATATAACTTTCGATAAAATCTTTGGTATCCATATCGGGATACATGAAAGCTATATAGTCAAATAACTTACCTTGCGTTTCCACAACTTCTTCTAGGTAAGCTTCTGAATATGCTGCCATGATGATGCTTCCTTATTTAGAGAAGAGAACTGAAAACTTTAGTTACTGAATTAGCTTCAGAGTTTATTAGTTTTCTCATGTTCTGTCTTGCCGTAGAATCTCTGTCATTATACTTTGCATTGAAGGTAGCATAATCAACCGAAATGAGGCCAGACTCAATTTCTTTAAGATTTGAAAAAGCCTTCTCTGATTTGATGCAGATCTGAATTCCTAAACCACCTAAACTCAACAGTTCTTTTAAGATATCAATATCGATATTGTCTCTTACAAACTCCTTGGCAATATAGAAGTATGAAGCATCTGCTCTCCATCCTTTTATGACATCATAAGCTGTAGTATCAAGTCCATACTTATCTATGAACTTTGAAGATAACACTTTATATCTTCGTGACCCATCAGCATCTCGATGTTTCATTAACTCTGCTAACCAAGATAAAATGTCTAGTGAAGTGAAATCAAGAATCTTTAAATCATCAGTACGTAGCTCATACTTGTGAACCCAACCTTGATTATAATCAGGTCTTGATACAGACCACTCTTTTGCTAGTTCTTGATCTTCAGTTAAATAAAAACCTCTACCATAGTCATGCTTGTCATCACCTAAACCATAGGTAGGCACGATGTGTTCACTAATAGATCCGTGATAGAGAATTATGTTTGCCATCTTGTACAAAACTCACTAAATGAACATCTGTTGCAGCAGGCCTTTCTTCAGCTTTTGAAAGGATTCTAG
>JBJEWY010000092.1:0-6467 GCA_051885305.1 Succinivibrio sp.
GCAACAGTATCCTGTCTGTTAAGAAAAATTGCAGACGGATTTTTAACCTCTACAAGACCAGAATCTGTCATTGCAAAGATCCCAATTTCATTCACGGCACCAAAACGGTTTTTCTGGCAGCGGAGAGTCCTGTATCTAACATCAGTTCCAGCCTCTAAAATGACAGAGCAATCAACACAGTGCTCAAGAATTTTAGGTCCTGCTAATGAGCCATCTTTGGTTACATGGCCTACCATGAAAACGGCAATACCTGTTTTCTTTGCAAACTGAGTTAAGGCTGCAGCACCTTCTCGTACCTGACTTACAGAGCCTGGCGCTGATTCTATGCCATCAACATGCATTACCTGAATGGAATCTACAATAAGCACATCAGGTCTGTCAGATGATGCCAGTTCACAGATCCTGTCAATTGAGGTTTCAGCTGCTATTCTGATGTTTGAAGCTTCAATATTAAGACGCTTCGCCCTTAAAGCCACCTGTTGCAGCGACTCTTCACCTGTGACATATAAAACCTTGTTAGTGGAACTTAATTTGCCGACAGTCTGAAGCAGAAGTGTAGATTTACCTGCGCCAGGATTACCTCCTATCAGGACAACAGAGCCTTTGACGATACCTCCGCCTAGAACTCTGTCAAATTCGCTGTAACCTGTACCAAGTCTTGGGGCTTTGGTTAAATCAACCTCACCAAGAGAACAGATCCCACTGCCTGTAGTTCCGGCAAAACCAGATAAAGCACGCATGGCAGCTTTAGCACCAGCATTTGGAACTTTCTCCTCAAAGGTTTCTGAGATTGTTCCGGCATCGCCACACTGGGAGCATATGCCTTGCCAGCGTGGATATTTGGCCCCGCAGGAAGAACAGATAAAAACACTTTTTGCCTTAGCCATAGCTTTAAGCCTTGGTAGAATTCAGTTTCAGCAGTAATGCAACAGCAGTTAAATCAGAGTAGTTAATGCAGAATGGAGCCTTCTCCTGAACTAGTGGTTTAGCATGATATGCAATACCAAGTCCTGCCACGTCAATCATTTTAAGATCATTTGCTCCGTCACCTAAAACGATACACTGAGAGGAACTGATTTTATGAGCATCAAGTAGTGAGAGAACTCCTTCCTTTTTAACCTCTGCATCAACAATACGTTTATCAACCTTACCGGTTAAAAGACCTTCTTTGATTTCCAGAGAATTTGCACAAACCATATCAAGGTTGTACTTCTTTTCAAGAATGCAGATAAGCTGCTCAAAACCACCAGAGCAGATACCCTTGTACCAGCCGCCTTCAGTTACAGTACTCATAAGAACATCAAGACCATCAGTTTCTTTCATGATCTTCTTTACATCCTCAATCACACTGGCGCTGCCGTCTTTTAGCATTGATACCCTGAGAGTTAAGGACTGAGCAAAATCTAAACCACCGTGCATGGCCTTTGAGGTGATTTCAGAAACCTTATCAAAAACCCCAAGTCGTCTTGCAATTTCATCGATACCTTCAATCTGAACAGAAGTCATATCCATATCAAGGCAGATAACACCTTTCTCATCAAGAGTAGGGAATGAGTCTGATGCAAAAATATCAAAGTCAAAAACCTTTTTTGCTACCAGATCCTTAACTGCTTTGGCAACATTGGAATCTACTGAAAGAAGAGCTCCCTTATGACCGTTTAATTCAAGCTCATTTTCTTTAACAAGATTTACTAAAAGCTCTTTAGAGAGCTTTGATGCTGCCTCATCAGAATTAAAAGACTCAGATTTTTTTACGATATAGACTTTACTCATAACCTGTTATCCAGTATTGAATTGAAATTGTTTTCAAGAATTGTATCAAGTTGTGCGACAGATATCTGAAGAATTTGTGCTAAAGCATCATATTCTCTAACAATCAGATCATATTGATAGTCACCTGTATGCTCATAATCAAGATCAGTTTCAAGAAGGACAGCATCTACTCCTGCATACTTTATTGCATCAAGAAGTTTCTCATGCCCCTGTAGAATATGATGACCTATTGAAAGTTTAAAACCAAGATCAAGATACTGCCTTGCTATTTCCTTTGAGAAGGTAAAGTTATGAATCATCCCACGAACTTTACCTCTATAGCGTTTCAGAACCGAGACAAGCTGTCCATGAACACCTCTGATATGCAGATTTACAGGAAGGTGATATAAGGATGCTATCTCAAGGTGCTTCTCTAAAATCCCCTCCTGCACCTGTAAGGGAGTCTGGATCTTGCCATCAAGACCACACTCGCCTATACCTCTGACAAGAGGATTTGTAAGAATCTTTTTTAACAGGATCTCATCAAAGACAGAGTCATCTTGATACCAGGGATGGATACCTGCAAAAACAGTGGGAGAAAATTGAGAGGATTCTAATTTTTCAAGAAGTGATGCCGTCTCCTCAAGAGAGGTTGATACGGCGCAAAGAGCAATATTATGCGCATCCGCCTCCATACAAACTTTAAGAGGCTCTGGAAACATTCCAAGATGCAGATGCGCATCAATAAGCATTAGTGCTCCCTAGTGGAACTGAACTTAACTTTTGGATAACGCTCCATATTAAGATTCAGATTTACACCTGATGTTGCAAGGAAGGTAAGATTATCGCCACCATCTAGGGCAATTGACTGTGGAACCTTGTTCTTGATTTCCTCAATAGCCTTTGGATCATCAGATGTCAGCCAACGGGCTGTAGTTACAGCCACATTCTCATATTTGGCATCCACGTTGTACTCATGTTTGAGTCTTGATACAACAACATCAAACTGCAGAACACCTACGGCACCTACAATAAGATCGTTATTGATGATTGGTCTGAATACCTGAACAGCACCTTCCTCAGATAACTGCATCAGACCCTTCTGAAGCTGTTTCTGCTTTAAAGGATCGTTGAGATGAATTCTTCTGAAAAGTTCAGGGGCAAAGTTTGGAATACCATTGAAGTGAACCTTTTCACCTTCAGTGAAGGTATCACCTATTCTCATGGTACCGTGATTATGCAGACCGATAATATCACCTGCTACAGCAGTAGTTGCAATATCACGTTCGCCAGCCATAAAGGTTACAGCATCAGAAACAATCATTTCACGGCCTAATCGTACGTTGTACAGTTTCATACCCTTGTGATATGAACCTGAAACAATACGCATAAAGGCAATTCTGTCATGATGCTTAGGATCCATGTTAGCCTGGATCTTGAAAATAAAGCCTGTAAGCTTGTCCTCTGATGAAACAATCTCTCTTTCATCAGCAACTCTTGATAAAGGTTCTGGTGCCCACTCGGTTAATCCGTCTAACATGCAGTCCACACCAAAGTTACCTAAAGCGGTACCAAAGAATACAGGAGTTAACTTGCCTTCACGGAAAAGCTCAAGGTCAAATTCATTTGATGCACCTTTTACAAGCTCTATATCATCTCTTAATGCCTGAGCCTCATCAGCACCTAAAACATCATCAAGTTCTGGGTTATCAATGCCAACAACAGTCTGAGCCTTCTGAATATGATAGCCCTCGCCTGAATGGTACAGCATAACCTCATCCTTTAAGAGATTATAGATACCTTTAAAGGATTTACCTGAACCGATAGGCCATGTTACAGGAGCACATTTGATATTAAGCTCGCGCTCAACCTCATCTAAAAGATCTAAAGGATCTCTTGTTTCACGGTCAAGCTTGTTCATGAAAGTAAGAATTGGTGTTGTACGCAGTCTGGTTACTTCCATAAGTTTGCGGGTACGTTCCTCAACACCCTTAGCAGCATCAATAACCATCAGGCATGAATCCACTGCTGTGAGCACGCGGTAGGTATCCTCTGAGAAGTCCTCATGACCTGGAGTATCTAAGAGGTTAACAATACAGCCGTTGTACGGAAACTGCATTACAGATGTTGATACTGAAATACCACGCTCCTTTTCCATGTCCATAAAATCGGACTTGGCAAAGGTACCGGTTGAGCCTCGAGCTTTAACTTCACCTGCACGCTGAATTACAGAACCGAAAAGCAGTACCTTTTCAGTAATGGTGGTTTTACCGGCATCTGGGTGGGAAATAATAGCAAACGTTCTGCGTTTGCTGATCTGGTTTAATATATTCTTATCAGCCATTTTTTAATTCGTAAAAAGATCTATGGTGCTCACCATAGAACAAATCAGAAAACTAAGGGCAAATTATAGCATAAGAGCAGACTTCTACCTGTAAAAATCTGCTCGATAAATGCGGACATACTAGGTTATGCTGATAGACCTAGAACAGAGACTGTTCCTTAATATCAATATTGAGTTTAACGCATTCAGCTTTCAATGAATCATCAAGTTCATCAACGTCGACATCTATACTTTCAATGTCATCTGTTGTGATTTCTCCATGGAACTGAAGTTCAAAATATTTGAACAGAGGACACCTATCCCCTAGTATCTCGTCAATTCTGTAGTAATTATCACAGTTGAGTTCACCATTTTTAATGCTCTCAGAAAGCACGGTAAGGTTCATTAGAGAGCCAGAATGAAAAGATGGCCCCTTAGGAGAAGTACCTGCATTAGGATTAGGATAAGAAACTATACAGGTTGCTCTTGGTGAATTAAGTCTGGTTGGAACAAGATATGCAGAACTGAAGAAATCAAGTGACGAACCAACTGTCAGAGTAGTCCTGTCAAAAAGATTTTTCTTTTTTAGTTTGATTACACCATAGCCATACTGATATGCCATATCAGCAGTACCAAAGAAATTTGATTTTCTGTCAGGACATGACAGATATCCAAAACGAGGATAATCCTTATCTTCCATCTTGTCTTCAGAGCAGTTGAACAGAAGTTTTGTACTTTCTACTCTTATCCTGCTACCGCCAAAACTTGCTGTTTCCTTGGTCTCAAGGGCATTTTTAAGTCTGCCAGATTTAATAATCGACATCAGAACTTCTGTGCGCACTCTAATATAGAAATCACCTTTTGAAATAATCTGCTCCAAGAACGGCTCAATCACTAAGGACAGATCATTAAAACCTGATTTTTGTTTCAGCATTGCATAGTGTTTATCAGAATACTCATCAAAATTTTTCAGAGAATTAGGTGTCATAAAATTCGCTCAGTACGCTAAAAAAATCCGTTATCAACTAATGTTACATATAATATTACAGATTCTCCTCAGAAGTATATTTGAACTATCAGTAAGTTATGTTCCACAAAAAATACCTGACATAACTAATTGATCCTGTTCCAGCACTAATTTTATTAATAGCCAGAAAAAAACATGAAGATTTTTTTGCGTAGAGAGGACGGACAACATGAGCATTAAATTTAGGGATGCTTTAAATGAACAATTAAAAGATCCAAACTTTAGAAAGGAATTTGAATCCATTGAACCAGAATTTTTCAAGATCAGATCTTTAATTGCAACAAGAAAAGAAAAAGCAATTACTCTAAATGAATTATCTGAATTGACTAGTATCGCACAAACAGATCTTTCAGAATCTAAACTGTAATAACTTTCCTTGGTTGGAGGCTTTAAAGAAACAGACTAATGTTTAGGCAAAGGTACAGGTTCCTTTTTTATGAAATCTAGCTAACAAGCAAAATAGTTCGTCGCCGCTTTTTGTTGCCGTAATTGCGGCAACGACACTCTCTGATACCCAAAAATTAATCTAACCAATTCGGCGTATTCAACTACTATTTCATTGAAATAAAAGATAAATTATTGTTTAAATTGGGATTTAGTGTAGGGTAAAAAGGGTGATTTATGAGGGGGAGTGGTGCCGAAGCACGAATTTCAAGTATCTTGAATATTGCTATATAAAGATCATTAAAAATGATAGATATTTATATGATTTATAAAATGATTATTGATATAAAGATCTTGAATTTCTATTTTCAAGATCTTTAAATTTTAGTTTTTGGTTATACTTCGAGGAATTAAATCTACTTTCTCTAATGATTTTATAATCCCCATCATCAAAGGCTGTGCTGACAGATTCAGAATATAAGATCTCTTCCCTTCTTCTCTAGGAAATATTAGTTTTTTCTCTCTCATATTTTTTATAAAGTAAGAAGCTCTGTTTGCCTTTATGTTGAATTTTCTTATTATATCTTTTGCTTCTATTTCTCCCTCATTGGTTGCTAATTTCAGAGTTTCATATTCTTCAAAAGAAATTTGCGAGGCTTTTAAAGCTGCCTCCAAACTTGGCAATAAGATTTTTTCTTTAACAGAATTATATCTAAGAAGAATGTCTAATTTTTTTCTTTCATAAAGCAAACCTTTTAGAACATATAGACACCATTCATACATGCCCTTTTCTGTTCCTGAATCGGCTTTAGTTAGCATTTCATAGTACTTATCCCTGTCACAACAAAATATTGCAGTAGGGTTTATCAATCTTCCATAATCTCCTACATTAAATCCATATTTCAATAACATGGCATAGGTTAATAATCTAACTCGAGTTTCCCAGATAAAAAATTTAATTAAATCCAGATCTACTCTTGG